>JBMSJE010000004.1:0-46106 GCA_049418605.1 Sediminibacterium sp.
AAGGCAAAATTGAACCAATGACTGCACAAATTATTTATAAAACTAAGTTAAGAACAGAGGCAACACACCTACAAAGCGGTACCACCATCGAAACAGACGCCCCCACAGACAATCAGGGCAATGGTGAAAGGTTTTCACCCACCGATTTAGTGGCCACCGCACTGGCTACTTGTATGGTAACCACCATGGGGATTAAGGCGCAAAGTATGGGCATTGCACTGGATGGAACAACCGCCGACGCCACCAAAATTATGGTGAGCGATCCACGTAGAATTGGCAAAATCATAGTGCACATAAAGTTCCCTGAAAGCCTTCACGTAGATGAAAAAACAAAAGAGATTTTGGAAAAAGTGGCTAGGACTTGCCCAGTAGAAAGGACCTTGCACCCGGATGTAGAACTAGATTTAAGTTTTAGCTGGCCTGCATAAAACGGCGGCGAAAACGGCTGCAATTCGTCAGCGAAAACGGCGGCACAAATAGCGAAAATAAACGGCGCTAATTAAAGCGCGCGCTACTTTATTTTTTGCAGTGCCTGTATCACCCTGCTCACTGGAAGACCCATCACATTGTAAAAATCCCCTTCCACCGATTTGATACCCACCACACCAATCCATTCCTGAATGGCATAGGCCCCTGCTTTGTCGTAAGGTTTGTATTTGTCTACGTAAAACTCAATTTGCTCCGTTGTTAATACATGAAAATGTACGGTGGTGGTATCAGCAAAAGCGGTTTCATGGTTACCATCCAAAATTACAACACCCGTAATCACGCGGTGCGTGGCTCCTGAAAGTTTAGACAAAATGTGCACCGCATCTTCTTTGGAGGTTGGCTTACCAATAATTTCATCGCCAAGCACCACAACGGTATCGGCTGCAATCACAATTTCATTTCCACTAAGGCCACCCGCTACCGCCATCGCTTTTTGACGCGCAATATGCACCGGCACTTCATCTATCGCAAGTTCAGATGGATAGCTTTCATCAGTTGGTTGTAAAATCACTTCAAAAGAAACCTCTGCCCATTCTAGTAATGTTTTTCGGCGGGGAGAACCCGAGGCTAGTATAATTTTTTTATTCATGTTTTCTACAAATAATACCTGAAAAATACCATGGATAGGATGCCCGTAAGCATTACTATTTTTATGACCGTACTAAGCTTGCCAAAATCTTTTTCTGTTTGTGCAGGTACTAATTTTACAAATACCCATATTAAAGGAACAATAATAGCAAGTACACAATAAACAATACTTTCCCACCAGCCCATGGGCAGAACATACAACTGCAAAATTACGAGCACGGCAATAAGCACCACAAGCCAAACTGCCACAAATACCTTCGTAGCTGTTAATCCCCACACAATTGGAATGGTTCTACAACCATACTTTGCATCACCCACCCTGTCTTCTACATCTTTAATCACTTCTCTGATGAGTGAAATAATAAAAGCAAAAGATGCATATAAAACAGTAAGTCTAAAAAAACGAATTTCTTTGTCTCCCGATTCTAATAGATTATTTAATTGTAGTGGCGCTTTTGAAAAAAACAAAATAAAAATTACCCAAGCGGTTAATATAGAAATGAGCACATTACCAATGAGTAGTTGTTTTTTAAAGTTGGTAGAATACACCCATAGTAGTACAATACATAGCATGTTGGCAAAAACCAAATACCAATAGGTTTGAATAGGAAGTGCATAGGCTGTAAAAAACAAACCCATCATACTTAGTACCAAATGAAAAAATATAACCCAGCGTCTACTGATGGTTACATTTACTACCACTTTACTAGGCTTGTTTATTTGATCGATGTTTAAATCAAAATAATCATTGATGCTATTGCCAGCAGCGGCAATAAGCACAGAGGCCAGCACAATAAACCAAAATTGCTGGGTACCCGCAGGTGAAGCTGGACCATAAATGCGCTCGTAAATACAATACTCAAATAAGAACTGAGTGAGTACAATAAAAACTAAATTACTTGCACGAATAAGCGTCAAAAAGGCTGCTATTTTTTTCATGCAATAAGTGTTGTTGTATATATAATTATTGAGACCTAACAGTTGTGTCTTCACTCCAATCACCTCTAACGCGCATAATTTTTTCTATCAAATCGCGCACACAACCAGCGCCTCCGTTAAGGGGCGACACATAGGCAGATAGTTCTTTGATTTCTGTTGCAGCGTCGGCGGGGCATGATGCCATACCAACATGTTCCATGACATCATAGTCTGGCATATCATCGCCCATGTAGGCTGTATTAGCTTCGTCTAACCCATTAAGTATTAAATATTCTTTTAAAACAGATAACTTATCATGCACTTTCATGTACACATCCGTTACGCCTAATTTTTGTAACCGTTCTTTCACTTCCGGTGAATCGCCGCCAGAAATAATAGCTACATGATACCCTTTTTTTACGGCCAATTGAAGCGCGTAACCGTCCTTAATATTCATACGTCTTACCATCAGTCCGCCAGGCATCAAAAGTAGTGTGCCATCCGTTAAAACACCATCAACGTCAAGTACAATGGTATTTATATTTTTAAACTGATGTAGCATTCAAATTATTTTTGATTGTCTCTCCACTCATACACCCATGCACTCTGAATCATTTCTAAATGACCTTCGGTACTTTGCTCTCTTGTACCAGCAAAATTGGGCGTTTCTAAAATCCATTCTAATAAATCCGTAAAACGAATTCTGTAAATTTTTGCTTCAGTAAAATCGTCGCCAAAGCGCTCATATAATTTCATGGCAATATCTTCATGATCTGCCCAGTGTATTGGTGGTTCAAAATGACTCATAGCTATTTTTGATAAAGTAAGTTACAACTAATATTATTCGCCTAAAAACTGAGTTTGATCCGGAAGGGTAATTTCAATGGTTCCAGAACCCGCTTGCAAAAAGCACTGACATCCTAGTCTTGAATTGATACGCGGATTTACAGCCCTATCAATATAATCTTCTTCCCTGTCAGATAATTCCTCGAGGTGCTCCATACCCGCATGTACATACATATGGCAGGTACTACACGCACAAACGGCGCCACAGTTATGGTGCAGTTCAATACCATTATCCAAACAAACTTCTAATAAACTTTGATCCGGCTCAATATTTGAAAGGGTTACCGGCGCTAATCCTTTCTGTTCAAATTTTACGTTTACTGTATACATAACAATATGCTTTGGAGGGCAAAAGTATTTCAAAAATGTGGCTACACCCATTTCGTTGAACATTTTATGTAGCGAAAAAGGAAATTTTTATGCCGTGGCCGGTTATTATCTTTGCAGCATGAAAATGAAATTGGGTCAACGCTTACTCATCGGATACTATAAAAACAAATTAAGAACCCTTAGTTACTTATCGAAAGAAAAAGCCGCAGTGGAGGCCTTTCGTTTGTTTTGCACCCCCTATACTCGAAAAATAACACAAAAACGTCCTACTATTTTTACAAAAGCGACACCAAAATTGGTTGATTTTGAAGGGTTGGCCATTGTTGGATATGGTTGGCAGGCACCGCAGCCCAACGGTAAAAAAGTAATGATACTGCATGGTTTTAGCAGTTACGCCTATAAATTTGAACATTATGTGCCCCTTTTACTCCAAATGGGATACGAAGTACTTGCTTTTGACGCCCCGGGCCATGGTGACAGTGAAGGAAAAATTGTAAACGCCCTTATTTACAAGCGTTTTATATGCCTGGTAAATGAACTTGAAAACGGCATCGATGCCTTTATTGCCCATTCTTTTGGTGGCCTAGCCTTATCGCTTGCGATGCAAGATTTGCCTGATGCGGCAAATAAAAAGATGGTATTGATTGCCCCTGCCACAGAAACAACCTCTGCCCTTCATGGATTTTATACAATGTTGCAGGTACAACCTGATTTACAAGCAGCCATTGAAGCATATATAATAAGTATGGCAGGCAAGCCTATTTCCTATTTTTCGGTAACTCATTCCCTTAAGGTCATTGATACCCCCTGCCTTTGGATTCATGATAAAAATGATTCCATTTGCCCCTTTTCGGATACATTACAGGCACAAACGGGCGCCAAACCCCACCAAGAATTTTTTATTACAGAAGGGCTCGGCCACAACAAAGTGTATAGGGATCAAGGAGTTATGAAAAAAATTAGTGCTTATTTAACCCCCCATTCCTAGGGTTTTGGGGGCTATTTTAACCTCATTTTGAGGTAAGTTTTTTTGTGTTTTCAAGGTTTCAACTAATATTGCAGCTACATGGCAAAGAATTTATTGATTGTTGAGTCACCGGCAAAGGCCAAAACCATAGAAAAGATCTTAGGGTCTGATTTTGAGGTAAAAAGCTGTTATGGCCATATTCGTGACCTTGATAAAGGGGATAAGGGTATTGATATAAAAAAGCAGTTTCAACCGAGTTATATTGTTCCGGACGAGAAGGAAAAAGTGGTGAAAGAACTCAGACAAATCGCTAAAAAATCGGGCGAAGTTTGGCTAGCATCGGATGAGGACCGTGAAGGAGAAAGTATCAGTTGGCACCTTGCCGAAGTACTGGGTTTAAATCCTGCTACCACCAAGCGTATCGTATTCCATGAAATTACAGCACCCGCTATAAAAAAAGCAGTACAAAATCCACGTTTTATTAATATGGATCTCGTGGATGCGCAACAAGCAAGAAGGGTACTTGACCGCTTGGTAGGTTTTGAATTAAGCCCAGTTTTATGGCGCAAAATTGGCATGCAAAAAAGTTTGAGTGCAGGCCGTGTACAAAGTGTTGCCGTTCGTTTAATTGTAGAGAGAGAAAGAGAAATCAACCAGTTCATTCCAGAAAGTAGTTATAAAATTGAAGCTATTTTTACGGCATTAGATGTCAATAAAAAAACAGTTTCATTTAAAGCAGAAGGTCCTTCAAAAGTAAATACACAAACTTCTGCCAATGATTTTTTAACAAGCTGCAAAGGCGCTACCTACACGGTAGATGAAGTTACGGTGAAACCTACCAAACGCACGCCAGCGGCACCTTTTACTACTTCTACCCTACAACAAGAAGCGTCTCGTAAATTAGGATATGGTGTTACTAAAACCATGTTGCTTGCTCAAAAATTATACGAAAGCGGTAAGATCACTTATATGCGTACAGACAGTATCAATTTAAGTGATACTGCTATGAGCGATATTAAAAAAGAAGTAGAAAGTAGTTACGGAAATAATTACTATCAGCCTAGAAAATACAAGAATAAAAACGAAAGTGCACAAGAAGCGCACGAAGCCATCAGACCTACCTACATGAATAATAAAACGGTAGCGGATGAAGAAACAAGACGCCTCTATGAACTAATTTGGAGAAGAACCATTGCCTCGCAAATGAGCGATGCAGCTTTCGAAAAAACAGTTGCAAAAATTAATATTTCAACCAACAAAGAACAGTTATCTGCTTCTGGCGAAGTATTAAAATTTGACGGTTTTTTAAAGGTGTACTTAGAAGGTAAAGACGACGAAGATGATGAGGATACAGAAGGCATTTTACCACCGCTGGCTGCCAAGCAACAACTTGATTTTGCGGAGATGACGGCCACCGAAAAGTTTTCACGTCCAGGTGCTAGATACACAGAGGCATCCCTTGTAAAAAAGATGGAAGAATTAGGTATTGGTAGACCTTCTACCTACGCCCCTACCATCTCTACCATTATCAAACGTAACTACGTAGAAAAAAGGGATAAAGAAGGCGTTAAGCGTCTTTCTAACCTGCTTATTTTGCGTAAAAACGACAGCATCGAAAAAGAAATTGTATCTGAAAATACAGGTGCCGAAAAATCTAAACTATTCCCTACCGATCTAGGTATGGTGGTAACAGATTTTTTAAAGCAGCACTTTGAAAAAGTAATGGATTACGGTTTTACAGCAAAAATTGAACAGGAGTTTGATGAAATTGCTGCTGGTAAAACCAAATGGAAAAGTATGATCGAATCGTTCTATACGCCATTCCATGAAAATATAGAACATACCCTCGAAAACGCAAATAGAGCCGTAGGTGAAAGAGAATTAGGGATTGATGAAGCCACTGGTAAAAAAGTAATTGCCCGCATGGGTCGCTACGGCCCCATGGTTCAAATTGGTCATCAAGACGAAGAGGAAAAACCAAGATTTGCTAAATTGAGTGCGAACCAAAGCATTGAAACCATTACCATGGAGGAAGCCATGGAATTGTTTTCATTGCCACGCGTACTTGGTACTTATAATGATCAAGAACTTGCTGTTAACGTAGGCCGCTTTGGTCCTTACATTAAATTAGGTGAACAGTTTATATCCATTCCAAAGGGTGAAGACTTGCATACCATGGACCTGGATAGAGCCATTGTCCTACTTGGAGAAAAAGAATTAGCTGAAGCGCCAATTGCTCATTATAAAGAACTGCCTGTAACGAAAGGAAAGGGCCGTTTTGGACCGTTTATTAAATGGGATGGCATCTTTATCAATATTCCAAGAGCCTACGATTTTGACAACCTAAGTAACTCAGATATCAATGAGTTGATCGAAAAGAAATTGGAAAAAGAAGCCAACCGATATATTCAAAACTGGCCTGCCGAAAAAATTAGTATCGAAAATGGTAGATGGGGTCCATTTATCAAGTTCAACAAAAAGATGCTAAAACTGGGTCGTAAAGCAGATGGTACCAAATATGAAGCTGCCGATTTAGCGACGGTAGATATAGAGGCTGTTAAAGCGATGATTGAACTTCAAGTACCAGGTGCATTTAGCAAAAAAGCAAAAGCGCCAGCTAAAAAGGCTGCGACTAAAGCGGCGACGAAAAAGGCTGCGCCTAAAAAAGCGGCTACGAAATCTGCCACTAAAAAAGCAGCTCCCAAAAAGAAAGCCTAAGCTCTACCCATATCACGTAAAAAATGTACGTGGGCTAATACGGCTCTGCGCATGGTAGGGTACTCAATGTATTGCAGGTGAAACTCTGTACATACATTTTTTACAATCTCACTAATGGCAGGATAATGTACATGTGATATTTTAGGAAACAAGTGGTGTTCGATTTGGAAATTAAGCCCGCCCACTAACCAACTAATTAATTTATTTTTTGTTGCAAAATTAGCAGTCGTTTTAATTTGATGCGCGGCAAACTCGTCGGGCAATCTATTTTCATCATCAACAACCGGAAAGTCGGTGTGCTCTACCGTGTGCGCCAACTGAAATACAATGCTCAATACAAAGCCTGCAAACATGGTCATTACCATAAATCCAACCAGCCACTTTACCCAACCTAGTAAAGCAATAGGTAATACTACAAAAACGGCAGCATGGTATACTTTAACAACCCAAAACTCGATATGGTCTTTGAGTTCCATTTTTTTAAGTGGCACCGATCCAATTCTTTGAGAAAAATATTTTTTGTAATCTGTAAAGAAAATCCAGAAAACATAGAGGAGCATATAAAGTGCCCAAAAATATACGTGTTGAAATTTATGTATGCCGTATTTTTTTTGTGTTGGCGCCATGCGCATTAAACCACCCACTTCAATATCATCATCTACTCCATCCACATTGGTAAATGTATGGTGGATCATCACGTGTTTCATTCTCCACATAAAACGGTTGGCACCAAGTAAACTAATAGACGATGCTGCAATTTTATTAAGCCATTTGTTGGTACTAAAACTACCATGGCTGCCATCATGCATCACATTAAAGCCAATAGCTGCTACTAAACCTCCCATTACAATACATTCTATAATTGCTAACCACCAAATAGGCGTAAAAAATAGAACATGAATGTACACAGTGATAAGTGCCAAAATCATTAAAATGGCTTTGGTGAATAATCCTGTTGTTCCGGTGGCATCAATACCCTTTTCATCAAAATAGGCTTGCACACGTCTTTTTAATTCGGCGTGCAATGAATCTTTGGTAGCTGGGAACTTAGGCGATGTATACACAGATGACATAGGTTCTTTTTAATGTGATTACACAAGTTAACACATATTTAGCTCCCACACTCAATCATGTGTATAAATAGACCCGATTTAACATAGAACTTATTTGGAGGTGCTAACTAACGTTAAACAAAACAAAATAGTATGTAAACCTAATGCGTTGTTTCCCACAGCGCTGAATAACTAAATAGTGATGGTTTGTCTAATTTTATTTTAGTTTGGGGAAGATTTAGCAGCAACATGGAGCAAACAAAAGAGATTAAAGCCCTTTTTACCCTTATCGACGATCCGGACGAAGAAATATATTCTAGTATTTCCGAAAAAATTGTTGCCTATGGTAAAGGAATTATTCCCAACCTAGAACACTTATGGGAAACCACTTTATCCGAAGATGTTCAACAAAGGATTGAAGGTATTATTCAAAGGCTTCATTTCACAGATTTACTGCAAGATTTTACAAGTTGGAAAAACACAACACCCTACGACTTATTATCAGGAGCACTCTTGCTAGGTAAGCTAGAATATCCAGATATGAATACAACCGCTGCGCTTCAAGATTTAGAAAAAATGAGGCGTAATATTTGGCTCGAGCTCAATAGTTTTTTAACCCCGCTCGAACAGGCTAATGTTTTAACAAGTATACTGTACAAATACTACAAACTCTTTGGAAACGAAGTAGATTATAAAAACCCAGACGACTTTCTTGTACATAAGGTACTTGAAACAAAAACGGGCAATGCTATGAGTAATGGCATTATTTACCAAACCTTGTGCGAACAATTAGACATTCATGCCAAGCTTATAAATATTCCAAAGCAGTGTATCCTTGCTTTTTATCATTCAGATTATGAAGAGGCCCATTTTATTGGTAACCCTCAAGATAAAATTCATTTTTACATAGATGCTACAAATGGTAATGCATTTTCACATGCCGACATTGATAGTTATTTTGAACGCATCAATACAACACCTAAACCATTTCATTTTAAAGCACAAGAAGCCCCAACTACCCTTGCCATTTTATTAAGTGAAATGAGTAAATGTTATAGCAGGAATTCCAAAGCACACAAACAAACCGAGATTGCACAGTTAATTGAACTACTGTCATCAAAAAGCTAATGCCATGCTACCTGAATCCGACATTGACATCATTACCTATGCTTATTATGATAGTCCTGTTGGTGTTTTAAAAATTGGCGGTACCGAACAATATATTACAGAGATAAGCTTTGCAGCAAAAGAAACCGAACCAGCTTTCAATGCTACTACAGCCTCTCCCATCCTACACAAATGCACCGAACAACTTATCGAATATTTTTTAGGTACGAGACAAGTTTTTGATATTCCATACCATCAAGCTGGTACTGAGTTTCAAGAAAGAGTATGGGCTAAACTGTCAGAAATAAACTACGGCACCACATACAGCTACACTGATTTAGCAAAAAAATTAGGGGATCCAAAAGTGATTAGAGCAGCCGCAGCTGCCAATGGGAAAAATAAATTAATGATTTTGGTACCCTGCCACCGGGTTATTGGGGCGGACCGTTCACTGGTAGGTTATGCAGGTGGCATGCCTGTAAAAAAATGGTTGCTGCAACATGAATTTAGGATCAAACATGGGGTACAAACCTTGTTTTAACGCCGAGGATGTTTACTGCAAGTGAAACCCCGAAAATCCAAACGGAAGTAAATCTGCTGCTTTTTCAATCACATAGATTTCACCTGTTTTTCCTCCTAAAATAAGGCGGATAGACTGATTTACGATTGATTCATATTCTGCAATCGCTTGCCTACACATACCACAAGGTGCAATTGGAATATTGTTACCGCCCCGCTCATTGTGATAAGTAATAGCCATAGAAATAATGGGCACTTTAGATTGCAAAGTAGATGCGGTACTTAATAAAACACGCTCTGCACAAATACCTATTGGGTAACTCGCATTTTCTTGGTTGCTCCCTTTAATAATTTCGCCATTTTGTAATATAGCAGCAGCGCCTACTTTAAATTTAGAATACGGTGCGTGTGCTAGTGCTAACGCTTCTTGTGCTTGCGCAAATAAGGTTTGATCGCTAATTGACAGTGCATCAATTGATGCAAAAACTTGGTACGAAAATTGAACGGTTTGTTTTTGCATGGTGTTTATTTTACTAATTAATAAAATTAAATAAACGCTTCCACCTAGGTCCATTTTCCCAACTCAACCAAATAAGCGAAGCCTTTCCCACAATATGCGTTTCTGGCACAAAGCCCCAAAATCTACTGTCTTGGCTACGATGACGGTTATCACCCATCATCCAGTAATAATTGTACTGCGGCGTATAGGTAGTGGCAGGTTTACCATTAATAATGAACTGTCCATTGTTTATTGAAAAAGTATTGTGCTCGTAGTTTTCAATAAGCCGTTGATAGAGCGCAATATTTGTAGCCGATAAAACAATAGGCTTTCCTTTTTTAGGGATTTCGATAGGCCCAAAATTGTCTATCGTCCATGGGTAGTTTACTTCATCGTTTGGAAACGTTATACCAGCATAATTTTCGATGTAGGGTGCCACAGATTTTACGTTAGGCAGTGTCTTTAAAATAGCAGCCTCTGCCGGTGTTACATTAAATTTAAACGCGCTATCCGATAAAGCGTCTAATTGACCTTTGGTATCATCTACATCAATGTTAAATGTTTCTTTTAAGTAGGTAGGATCAAAAGACGTTTTGTTGGTTACAACAATATATTCTGTTTGTGAAGCGGGTGGTACAAAGGCAGGGGCGCTATTCACAAACAATACCCCATTTTTAATTTGTAACACATCGCCCCCAACACCTACACAACGCTTAATATAGTTATCGGTTTTATCCATTGGATGCACAAGTATTGGAAATTCCGATTGTAACATTTCACGGTTCCCTTTAAATGAATAACGTAATTCATCGTAGTAGGGTCTTTTACTTCCATACTCCGGTAAATTAATAATGGTATCACCTGTTGGAAAATTAAACACGACAACATCATTTCGTTGCACATCATTGATGGCAGGCAGTCGGGTATACGGCACTTGCACCCAAGTAGTATAAGATGGCGCTGTTGTAGAAAAAGGCATGGTATTGTGAACAAAAGGAAATGATACAGGGGTTTGCGGCATACGTGCACCGTAACTAATTTTATTTACAAACAAAAAGTCATTTACGAGTAAGGTTTTTTCCATACTCTCTGATGGAATCACGTAGGCTTCAAAAACAAAGGTTCTTATAATTGTAGCAGCAACAATGGCAAACACACCAGCATCGATCCACTCACGTGCACTTGATTTATGGTAATGCTCTAAAGCTTCATCACCATACCATTTTGTAGTAGCCGCAAATCCAATATAAGGGAGGTAAATAAACGGCAAGAAAACGAGTAAGGTATGATCGAGTAAACTTACTTTTTTAAAGTGCATCACATAAATGATGGTGATCCAAATGGTAATGAATTGTCCAACAATGGGAATCAGCTGCAACCAAAACCAATATTTTTTAATGCCCGTTAGTTCCACCATTTGGTAGGTATTGTAAAATGGAACAAATGCTTTCCATCCCTCAATTTTAGACTTATTAAATAGCCCGAACACCCCAATATGCCAACCCAATACACCCACAATAAATAGTAAAAGTCCAGTCATAATTTTTTGCTTTTAACGTTAAACAAAAATATCCTTTTAGAACCCACATTGGCCATTTTAGTGTTAAAAGTTTATATAAATCTTGATATTTGGCAGGTATTGACCAGAAAAGGCAATAATAGCCTGTTTAACGGCGATATTTGGCCATTTGAATATTTATACCAATCATGTAGCTCCGAGGCGAAGAAGGGTTGTAATAGCGCCTGCCAGCGGCATTAATATCATTGCCTAAACTGTATGATGCGTTTAATAGATTATCCATGCTAAAAAAGTAACGAACCTGTCTATGGTTTAAAGAAATCCCAGACTGCAACAATTTAAAAGGATCGGCATACACATCATTTGCATCTGTGAGCGGAATAGTAGACAGAGATTGCAACCTTACAAAAACAGATAGGCTCTTTTTATAGTTATACGTGATTGAAGAAGTTACTTGATGTTTCGCATTACCTGTCACTTCCTTTCCATCAAATATCAAACCAGCTTGACTGTATTGGATAAACTGGTAGGGCTGAAATGCATAACCAAACTGTATTTGTAACTGATGTACTTTACTAAATCTAGTAACATAGTCAAGTTCGAGTTCTGCACCTGCTTGCTTTGTGGACCCGGCATTTACAAAATATTCTACACCGGCATTATTATTTTGTCTTACAATGGCATCTTTAATACTAAAATGATATACCGCTAATGCATACCGCATTTTGTTGTGCAGTGCCAGCCCTTTTAAACCTAGTTCAAAATTCCATCCATACTCAGGTAAAAGATTTTTGTAAAATAGTCCATCGGAGGGTCTTACTTCGGCAAGTGTGGGTGGTGAAAATCCTTTTGAAATTTGAAAATAAAGATTTGTACTTTTTGCTGCTTCATAAGAGACGCCCAAGCGTGGTGCCAATAAACCAAAGTTAGATTTTGATTGCACTGTTTCTGTTAAAATAGTATTGCGGGCATAATGATAGCCCATATAGGCGTTACTCATTCCCAGTTCTATCAACCATTTTTTATTCAATCGAAGTGTTGTATTTGCAAAATAAAATCCTTGCTTGGTTGTAATCAAATCAGCAAATTGCAGCGTATCGCGCACCCCTCTTTTATTACCATAGTTATCGATGGCCGCATCTTGCATTTGCCACTCACCCCCTATAACTATTTTTATTTCCCCAATGGGTTTTTGAAAACGCATAATAAGATGACTCCCAATGCTTGCATTTTTTTCATCCCTTGTTTCGTAATTTGTTATAAATGGATTTTCAAACTGGGTATTGGTACCTACTACAAAATTTTGCCAATCTATATTTTTTGTGAGCTGATAATTATGGTGGAAACTTCCCAATAGGGTTTTATTATACACTGCTGTTTGTTGGGTTATAGCGCTTGGCAAAGTAGCAGTGGCCTGCCTAGCTGAGCGTGGATTTTGTTTCATTTGAGCAAGTGTTAGACCACCCGGCGTTTGATACATCAGGTTGGTAAACAAAACCATACTCTTTAAAGTGTGCTTGTTTTTTGTAAACGTGGAAAGCCAAGTTATATTTTTTTTAGCAGATCCTGATTGATCACGCCACCCGTCTATTTTTTCATTCGAAATAAAAAAAGTTTGATGAAGATGTTTATGTTGAAGCGAAACACGAAGATCTTGTCCGAGGTATCCAAAACTTCCTGCACGCAAATGCATAGATGCTGCATGTTGCAACAAGGAATCAGTTACAAAATTAGATTGCAGCAAAACCGCACCCCCTGTTCCTAACCCATAGGATGCGCCAACTGGCCCTTTCAAAATTTCAATGCCATTGACTAATGAAAAAGGTAAGATATTGAGATAAGTGTTTCCTGTTGGATCGGAAAAAGGAATATCGTTCCAATAAACTTTTACATTGCGTACACCAAATGGAGACCTCAATGAACTCCCTCTTATGGCAAGTCTATAACTGCCTTCTGAACGCTGTTCCATGCGCACGCCTGCCACCGTGTTAAATGCTGGTAGTAAAGTACCATTCACTTCTTGCTGTAATGTAGCTGCTGTAATGCGTGCATTTGCTACCGGAAGGGATTGTCCATTGTATGTAATACGAAAAGCTGTAACGGTAACACTGTCAAGTGTCCCTGACATCGTCGTATCAATTCTTGATTGAGCCTGTGCGTCAATACAAATAAAACAGCCAATAAAAAATAAAACATGCCTGATACTAAAATAGCTTGGGCACATCACAATTATTTTCTTTGGTGCATCATTTCTTTAGCAAGCTTCACCGTTCTTGAAACATCAGGAATCGCAAGTGCGGTTAAATTAGGCGCATAGTGCATTGGTGCATCGGCACTTGTAATTCTGCGAATTGGGGCATCTAAATAATCGAATCCTTCTTTTTGAATACGGTAGGTAATTTCTGAAGACACTGAAGCAAATGGCCACTGCTCTTCTACAATTAATAAACGATTTGTTTTTTTAACGCTATCAAGTATGGTCATCCAGTCTAATGGACGAACCGTGCGTAAGTCAACAACTTCGGCACTAATGCCTTCTTTTTCCAATTCATCAGCCGCGCCTAGCGCTACTTTCATCATCTTATTATAAGAAACAATGGTAATGTCTCTTCCCGTTTTTTTAACATCTGCCTTACCTAGTGGAATGTAATATTCATCATCAGGAATATCACACTTATCACCATACATCACTTCGCTTTCCATAAACATCACTGGATCTTTTTCGTAACGGATGGCTTGCTTCATCATGCCTTTTGCATCGTAACCATTAGAAGGAGATACCACTTTGATACCAGGTATATTGGCATAATAACTTTCAAACGCTGTTGAGTGCTGCGCACCTAGTTGACCCGCACTTCCGTTAGGCCCTCTAAATACAATAGGACATCCTATTTGACCACCACTCATCGCTAGCATTTTAGATGCTGTATTTAATATTTGGTCCATGGCTAAAACAGCAAAGTTCCAAGTCATGAATTCTACAATTGGTTTTAAACCATTTTGTGCT
Source organism: Sediminibacterium sp. (assembly GCA_049418605.1). Classification (GTDB taxonomy): domain Bacteria; phylum Bacteroidota; class Bacteroidia; order Chitinophagales; family Chitinophagaceae; genus Sediminibacterium. Next base: position 14,560 of record JBMSJE010000004.1, read on the forward strand.
GCACCTACTGCAATCGCTGTAAATCCAAGCTCTGCAATGGGTGTATCAATTACTCTTTTTTCTCCAAATTCTGCAAGCATGCCCTGGCTTACTTTATAAGCACCATTGTATTGAGCCACTTCTTCACCCATTAAAAAAACAAGCTCATCTCTTCTCATTTCTTCTTGCATGGCCTCTCTGATCGCCTCTCTAAAAGCTATTGAACGCATAGGTAAATGGTTATTATTTGAGATGCAAAAATAGAGATAATTAGTGATAAAAAAAGCCCCTTACCTATGTAAGGGGCTTTAATTTTTTAGCGCGTACCGGCTAGATTAAAATACGTTATAAGCAAAGCTTACATAGTACAATCCACCAATGGCAGGGTTACCCCAACCTGTACGGTAGTATTTGTTAAGAAGGTTTGTTCCACCTACTTTAACAATAGACTTGATAGCTGGGAATTTGTAACTAACCTGTCCATCTAATGTTTTGTATCCAGGCATTTGACCTGTACCAAAAGTACCTTCGTAGAAGAAGTCGCTTACATTTCTGTAAACTAGGTTAAATCCATATCTGTTGTTGGTACCAAAACCAGAATTTGCAAACGTAATGTTGGTACGATATTTTGAAGTATTAAAATAAGATACAAAACCAGGAGGCACATCACCAATTTCATCAGAATAAATGTTAGCTCCTATCGTAAAGTTTTTAGGCAATAGGAAGTCTGCAGAAGCACCCCATCCTTTAACAGTTACTTCACCTGGCGCATTGGTAGAAATACTGTACGCAATCCTTTGAGATTCAAACAACAAGTTCATTGGGTTGTAAGAACCTCTCGATTGAATGACAGTTACACCACTAATAAAGTTTTGGTATTTAGAGTTGTACATATAAGCGTCAACCAATAATACTTTTCCAAATAAACCCTTGTAACCAACTTCAAATGAAGTACTAGATTCTGGCTTGAATTCACCAAAATTCTGTGCCTTTAATAAAGTTGGGTTTGGAGCACCTGCCATAGCACTTGCACCAAAAGCCTGCACACTTGCAAGTGTGAAACCTGGATTACCACCAAAGTTATAGTAGTCACGTAATTGAGGTAAACCACCCATTAAACGTGTACCACCACCAACAAGTAAGTTGATCCATTGGTTTTGTGTAGTTGGGAAACGGTAAGCTGTTTGATAAGACAAACGTAAGTTATGGTCTTGCTTTAATTTGATTACAGCAGATGCTCTTGGTGTAAAGCGACCAGCAAAGTTTGTGTTTTTATCGTAACGACCAGAGATGGTAACTTTTAAGATTTCTTTGAATAATTTTTGAGACAATTGACCATACGCACCAAACTCGTTGATTTTAATTGCACCTAATGTATCCGCAAAAATAGTTCCTTCAGAATTCAATTGATATTGCTTGGTATTAAATCCAACCAAAAAGTCAGTCCCAGTTTTAGCAAGACCTAAAGCTTCTGATAAATTGTATTGTGCATCAATTACATTAAGTCTAGACTTATCCATAAATTGACCACCTTCTAAACCATTCATACCAGTTACTTTTTTACCAATCGGTGTTCTAACAATCGATTGGAATAGAGGATGGTTACCAATAAAACCAGTAGGTCTTCCTTGATCAGCAAAAGTACGAGCAGCCATGTGAGACATAAACTGAGGAGCACCTTGCTGCATTGCTGAAACATAAGCAACCATGTATTGAGGATACCAAGATGCACTTGGCTTCCAAGCTTCATTGAATGTACGTGTAGCGATTGTTCCGTTAAATGAATTACCTGAGTTTTCATGCGTAGCATATGCACGTACGTACCAGTTTTTATGCTTTAACTCAAACTTAAATTGAGCCATTTTTAAATCCCTTAAAGAGTAACGGTCAGAACCTGTATAAACCGTGTTACCAGTTCCAAAGTAAGAAGAAAAAGAAGCTTCCACTTTATCTGTTAACATGTAGTTTAGGCTACCTGTAAGTTTGAAATTAGAAGTGGTAGGATCTAACACATCACTTTCTGCATAACCTGTTCTGCTAACCATTTGGTTGCCAAACATACCTCTTGCAGCACCATAAAATATGGGAGACATACCAGAAGAAACGAGCGCGCCTAAACCACCAGCCGTTAAAGCTGCGTTGTAAGTAGCAAGATTTGCAGTAGGGTTTGATGCTAAAAATGCATTGAAAAATCCAACAGCAGAAGCAGGTACACCAGAAGCTGCAATAACTGCATTTGCAATTGAACCTAAGCTTTGAGTTGTTTCATCACCATAAAAGTTTACACCATCATAGTTAGGATCTAAATCTCTCCATCCAGGAATGGTAACACCGTTTGGAGTACCAGTGCCTCTTGAGTAGTTATTAGATTGATTCGCTAACCAATCTTGAGCAGTCATGTTTTCTGCAGTAATTTTATAAGCGAATTTATCATTTACTTTTTTAGCCCAACGAACTGCCCAGTCATTGTAAGCAGAAGTTGGACGCTGAGCAGCATCAACGTGGTTGATACCTTGCTTAATTTGGAAGCTTAAACCTTGGTATTTGAATGGACTTTTACTGTTAATTAAAACAGTACCATTCATACCACCAGGACCATATAGTGCAGAAGATGCACCTGGCAATAATTCCATGTTATCTACGTCTAATTCAGTTAAACCAATAACACTACCCACAGAGAAGTTTAGACCTGGGGCCTGGTTATCCATACCGTCTATCAATTGGTTTAAACGGGTATTACCACTACTGTTAAATCCACGGGTACCCACAGATTTGAAAGTTAAGCTGGCAGCAACAATGTCCACGCCTTTTAAGTTTGTAAGGATGTCATAATAGTTTGTAGCCGCAGTATTTCTAATTGTAGCAGTGCTAACACGCTCGATAGATACCGGAGATTCTAAAATTCTTTCTGGAACTCTTGAAGCCGATACAACTACTTCATTACCTAATGTAAATGAAGGTTCTAATAAAACTTCTACACCCGTTTTTGCTGCATTAACGGTTACTTCTTTGTTTGCAAATCCAACAGAAGAAAACACCAATGTAACTGGGTAATTTTTGATGGATGAAAAACGGAAAGTTCCTTTATCATCTGTAAAAGTTCCAACGGAACTTCCTTTTACGGTTACAGATACAGCCGAAACTAGTTCTTTTGATTTAGCATTTTTAACACTACCAGAAACGGTAGTTGAATTTTGGGCGCTTGCACTAATTGTTACAATAGTAGCCATGGCCACAAAAAAACATTTGCTGTTGAGTCTTCTCATTTTGGCAAAATTTGGTTATAATTTGGGGGCAAAATAGCACAAGTTAAGCTTTTGCAAAAATTTAATTTGTACCAATCGGCAGAAGGCCTGTTGAGAAAAAGCCAATTCAATCCCCCTTTTTTGTTGATTTAGGTGCTATTTTTGGGCATGCAAAGCCTTCAATTCCCCTATCAGACAGCCATTTATCATGGTAAAGTAAGAGATGTGTACACCATTGGCACCGACTGGTTGATTATGATTGCGAGTGATCGAATTTCTGCCTTTGATGTAATATTACCAAAAACAATCCCATATAAAGGTCAGGTCCTCAATCAGATAGCAGAATTTATGCTGGATCAAACCAAAGATATTTGTCCCAATTGGCTACTTGACGCCCCTGCTCCAAACGTATCGGTGGGCAAAAAATGTACTCCTTTTAAGATTGAAATGGTTGTTCGCGGCAATTTAGTGGGTCATGCGTACAGGACATATGCATCTGGGGCAAGAACACTTTGTGGGGTATCATTACCAGAGGGATTAAAAGAAAATGATTTTTTCCCTAGCCCTATCATTACCCCTTCAACCAAGGCTTCGGAGGGTCATGACGAGGATATTTCAAAAGAAGACATAATTGCCACAGGGCTCGTTAGTGCCGAAGACTGGGCCGTTTTAGAAAAATATGCACTGGCCTTATTTAATAGAGGCAAAGAAATAGCTGCAAAGCAAGGCCTCATTTTAGCTGATACTAAATATGAATTTGGCAAAATTGGAGATACCATTTATTTGATGGATGAAGTACATACACCAGATTCCTCTCGCTACTTTTATGCAGAAGGTTTTGAGGACAGACAAGCTTCTGGTGAAAAACAAAAACAACTTAGTAAAGAGTTTGTGCGCGAGTGGCTCATCCAAAATAATTTCATGGGCAAAGAAGGACAAACTGTTCCTGAAATGACAGACGAGTGGATACAAACAATTAGTAACCGTTACATAGAACTATATGAAAAAGTAACGGGTAAAGCGTTTGTGCCAACTACATTTACAGAAGAAGAGATCATGACTGCTGTGTTGGCATCTTTTGCGAAATTTTGCACAGATTAAATTTGCTAATTATAGATCAGGCTCACCAAGTCTAGGACGAAGTCTCTTACTCTTGTTAAAAATATGTTGCCCTAGTCGTATGCCCTTTCGTAATTCTTTTTGACGTTCAAGTGGCATATGAATGGTGTCTTGACATCCTTTACTGCAACACCCTTCAAATGTTTCAGCGCAAATTTCGCATTGAATAAATAATAAATGACATCCATCATTCAAGCAATTGGTGTGCGTGTCTGCGGGCTTACCGCACTGGTGACAATGCGCAATAATATCTTCTGTAATCCTTTCCCCTAAACGGTTATCAAATACAAAGTTTTTTCCAATAAATTTTTTTTCGATACCCGCCTCATCAGCCTCATTCGAATAATTAATGATACCCCCTTCCAAATGAAATACATTTTTAAAACCCTTGTGCAGCATATAGGCACTTGCCTTTTCACATCTAATCCCACCGGTACAATACATGATAATGTTTTTATCTTCGTTACCCTTCATCATATCCGCTGCCATAGGTAGTTGTTCCCTAAATGTATCAGAAGGTATTTCGATAGCATTTGTAAAATGTCCTACCTCGTATTCATAATGATTGCGCATATCAATAACAATCGTATCCGGCTTTTGTAGGAGTTCATTCATTTGAACAGCATTCACATACTTACCCTTATTTTCCATAGAAAATGTTGGATCTGTTATACCATCTGCGACAATTTTATCACGCACTTTTATTCTGAGGACCCAAAAACTTTTACCATCATCATCTACCGCAATATTTAATCGTAGTCCATGTAAATGTTCTATCGAGTATAGATGCGTTTTGAAATGTTCGAAATTAAAATCAGGCACACTTATTTGCGCATTGATTCCTTCGCTAGCTACATAGATTCTTCCAAATACCTGTAATGGAAATAAGGCTTTATACAATTCATCCCTAAATACGGCTGGATTTTGAACCGGAAAATAAGCGTAGAAACTAATGGTGATGCGGTGAAAAGTTTCTGCCATCATAAGCGCCTTTAACTCCTCATTGGAGACGCGGTTGTGTAAAACTGCCATAGTGTAGCAAAAATAAACAAATTATTTAAACACGATAGGAACAGTTAATCTAACCCCAGTTCTTGCGGGTTCGCCTTTTTGAAAACCATTGATGAGGTCTACACGCATTACTTTAAAAATATTTTCGATACCTATAATTGCTTCGGTGTAGTCAACCATATCATTCACGTGTAAATAACTTACCCCTCCTACCAAAAACCAATTCAATTTTCGAAAACCTGGAATTTTATTGGTGATCAATCCATTTAAATGATACTCTGCAAAAACAGTCGAATAAAAACGAGACTGGTTGCTAAACTGATAATATGGCAACAATTGAAATCCTTTTAAATGTTCAATTGAAAAGTAAGCTTGGTTTCCAAAATAATGTTGCAAATCAGGGCTATATAACTTGTTTGCATTTATAAAGCCGCCCATGGTTGCGCGGTATTGAAATGTACCACCAAGTCCAAGTGGTAAATTATCAGAAACATTTAGCGACCATTTTGCATAATCGACATCACTTCCCAACAAGCTTGGAATAGCTTTTTTATAGGTAAGTGTAAAAGTTGGCGCTTTCGAACCTATTCCAATTTTTTGATCTGGAAGTTCGATGTATTTTCCGCCGGGCTGCCAAGTTAATACTCCTGTAAAAACAGATGCTTGGTGCTGTTCAAAATTAACTGTTGAAGCTGGCGCTGGTGCATTGGAAGTATAAGACCTATTAATATGATCCACAAAAATAAGCGGCTTGTTTAAATTAGATAGCGCCAATCTATCTTGAAATTGAAAGTTAGCCCTAACATTTAATCCACCACCTAAGCCCGCAGCATACCCTATATTAAAATACTGAGCCTCGTAAATTTTTAAAAAATTCCTTTCATACAAAATAGTTTGTATGGTATTTTGAGTTTCAGGAATGGCAATATCATTGTTAAACTGAAACACTTTTCTGCCAAAACCAACACCTATATTATTGAAATATTTTTTTCCAAAATTATACCTAACAGTAGCCGATGGCTGTACTCTCGTATTATTAAATCCATAACGAAATGAAGGCTCTACAGACAAACTATTGCGGCCTTTGTAACGCCTAGTCCAACGTGGCGAAAACGTGGCATTATACCCTTCAATGGTATTGTAATTGATGGAGCTAATAAGCGCATCAAACTGAATACGCGTTTTTTTACTTTGTTTATTTATGGTTTGACCCGTTAATAAAAAACCAGATAATTTAAATTTATTTCGAATACGGTCTAGAGAATCTAGGTATTTTGGATTTTGTCTAATTTTTTCTAGACTATCTTTTTTTGCATAGTCTTTAACTTCCTCAAACGCAAGTGGAACTGGCCTAGTACTATCCCAGTAGGCTGTACTTTTTTTGTTAGAGCTATCCAGATATTTTAAGTAGGTATTGCCAAAAAACTTTTTACCATAACTAGGCGCTAAATTAAACTGATCATATACTTGTACAAAGCTCCCCGAAAAAGCAAAACCAAAAAACTTACCCCTTGGGTAAATAACCTGATTTTTAATGACCCATCCTTGTTTGGTGGGCACATATAACTGCTCAATTAAAAGCGTATCCAAAAGCTGTAACTGCTGCTCCCTTAATAAATTAAGTTGCACGCTATGGATACGCCAGTCGTTTTCGATGATATTGATGATGCCTGAAAAAAGTGGCTCATATTTTCTTTTAGGTACCACTCTTATCCTACTTATTTCGATGCCGTTCTCGTAAAACGTTCCTTCAAATTTATAGTTGTAAAACGCAAGGGCTCCATCTGCAATGGGTGACACAAACCCACGTGGGTTAAGTCCATTGCCTAGTGCAATATTGTTTTGATAAAAAGAAATGATTTGAGGATTACTGAGTCCAAATCCACTGCTTCTTCCACTCACTTTTGAAGACTTTACCTCAATGCGTTCTTTGTTAGGAACATCTACATAATAATCAGAAATCGTTTCCGATAAAAATAAAATACGGTTTTTAACCGTATCAAAATTGCCAGGCGTTAACGACTTACCAAAAATAGATTTTGGATAATCATTTAAAACCAACTGCCCCTTTATATATACCTCTGCGCTAAACTTTTTAATTTCATTTAAATAATCGGGCCTTTTTTTAATGGCTTTTCTGATAATGGCATATGCAGGGTCCTCGCCTTTTGAATTTACTACAACATCATTTAGCAGGTACACTTGTTTGGTTAAAACAAAGGGTAATGAGAGTGTGTCTTGACCTGGCGTAATTTTTATTTTCTTTTCCACCGCTTCAAACCCAACATAATTACATAAGATGGTGTAGGATCCGGGTGTAAGTGTTAATGAAAACTTAGCGTCGGCATTAGCCGTTACCCCCCTCGTAGTCCCTTTAATTAAAACAGATGCATGCGCCAGTTTTTTTCCGGCACCATCTGTAATGGACCCTGTTACAACAGTTTGTGCAAACACCTCACCACCACATAGCAAACAAAGAAATACAATAAACAGATAACAGTAAAGACGCATAAAAACAAAAATAGGTAGCTTCTCATGAATAGATGCTACCTATATGTTAAAAGGCAAAATTAAATGTCTACTTGGTAGATTTACTACGCATAAATGCGCCAGTTAAGGCGGCAAAACCACCCAACAATCCTCCTACAACACCTGTAACAGCGATTAGGGCGACATAGGAACCCCCAAGTGGCAATATTTGAGCTACTTTACTAGATAAAAGATGTGCATTGGCCAAATCTTTACCAAAGGCTAAACCTGCCCATAAAGCACCCACACCCAAAAATCCAGCAAAAAAACTTTTAGCTGGCGTATCCATCATAAAAAAAGCCACAATACCAGATGTGCCCACAAAAAGCCACCAAGGAAACTGACTATACAATCCAACAGCAAAAGCTAAAAAAGCGTGTAAAAAAATTGCTACTATAAATCTCATAAAAAATTAAATTAAGAATTTGTAAAAGTTATACGCCATTTCATTTGACTATTTTGCTGGGCCGCTTGTTTTGATAAAAATAAAAGACGGTAGTATTTACCAGCAGCCCAACTATTAATAAATGTATCGTAATATTTACTACCTGGGTTTCCATTTTGACCGCCCGGATACACACCATAGGCTTCTATCCCATTTACGAGGTGAACCACCATACGCCAACTTGGACCATGGTTACCCGTAGTTGCATTAATAATGTGAACTCCTCCGCCAATTGGTAAATGGAGTCTACTAAGGGATGGTATTTTTAATAAGTGATTTACACGCGTGTCTTTGAAGGCCCCCCAAGCAAGGATTCCTTCTTTTTCCATTTGCGCTAATTGAGGAGTTGCTTTTTTAATTGCCATGGTAACAGCGTCAACCATGGTCTCTTTTACATTTAGCGTTGTAATATTATCTTCAAATAAAATAACCGAATCTTTTAACATTTGTTCAAGCAGTGTAGATTCGTCGGGCCATTGTAATGGAAGTTTTGCATTTTTAAATTCATCGGCCCAAACAGCAACTTCTAAACTATCCCAAATAGCTCTAAATACAGAAGCTCCTTTTTCGTTAACGTCATTGCGTAAATTCCAGTTACGCAAATAATCAACATACTTTTTTTCTGTAGCGTTTAAACGAGACTCATTTAAAAATTTAAAGATTGCCGGCCTTGCCATCTCAGCAAAAATATTATCGTTATTGGTTTGAAGTGCCTGCACATCGAGAGGCGTAACACCAAACATGGCATTTAACTTTTTATTGATGATAATACCACGGTATAAAGGAAATGCATTAGCCGCACCTAAATAATAAGGATAGGTACTATCGGTAGACATTTGGTTGGCACTACTCACAAAACCACGCTCCGGATTTTTCATCATCGGATTTTCGGAAGCGGGAATCATACCTTGCCATAAATAACTACTGTCCTGACCGGGCATGATAAAATCTCCTTGCCTATTCCACCTCGCAACAAAAGCACCTTGTTGTTTAATAGCAATGTCTCCGCTTACACTGGCGAATGCAAAGTTTTGTCCAGGACAAGTCCAATGATTAATAGCACGCATATAATCATCAAAATTTTTAGCCCTGTTTAACTCATAAAATGTTTGAAGTCCACTACTGCCATCCTGAGCCGTCCATCTTACGGCAAGGTATCTTCCATCAGAACCATTAGCGTTATAACTTTTATCATACATCACTGGACCTAGTGCTGTAATAGCAACCCTATCAATAGAATCAGGCTGTCCTTTAATTTTAATGCGTTCTTCTTTAATCACAGACTTTTGCCATTCCCCATTAAACCAATACTCTTCCATGTTAGAGTCTTTGAACTTCATGTCATAATAGTCTAGTACGTCTCTACCAGCATTGGTAACACCCCAGGCAATGCTATCATTAAAACCAATAATTACGGCAGGAGATCCAGGAAAACTAGCACCATAGGTACTATGTGTGGGTGTGGTAATTTGAACTTCATACCAAAGAGAAGGAAGGTTTAAACCTAGGTGCGGATCACTTGCTAAAATAGGTTTGCCGCTTTTGGTTTTACTGCCAGCAATAGCCCAGTTGTTGGAGCCATTATTTTTATCCGGAGCTTCGGGTCCAATTGGTGCAACAGAACCTGTTTTTGCAAAATACAAAGAGTCAAGTGTAGCTGGCGCTAACGCAGCAATAGAAGCTTTTTCATATACCGTTCCTTTGGGAATGATCGGATCCAATGAGTCCTGCACGTTGGTATATAGTTTATTAAAATCCTCGTAACCAAAATAATTTTTTGAATTGGTCATTTGTAAATCAGTGGTGGTGCCACGGCCAGTTAAATCGTAAGACATGAACATTAAAAACAAATAGGTTTTAATAGGTGTCCAAGCTTCAGGTTTATAATCGAGTAATTTATATTCGAATGGAATTTGAGAAGGCTGCAATGATTTGATATACGCATTAACACCATTTGCATAAGCAGTAACAGCTGCTTGCAGGGATGGATTATTGGCCATTTTTTTCATGGTCGCTTCTGCACCTTCTAACATACCTAGTCTTCTAAAAAAACGATCAGTAGCAATACGGTCTGGTCCAACAATTTCACTTAATCTTCCGGCTGCTACATAGGTTTGAAACTCCATTTGCCAGAGCCTAAACTTGGCATGCAAAAAACCTTGAGTATAATATGCGTCATTGTCATTGTTTGCATAAATGTGTGGAACGAGTCTTTCATCCATGAGTACTTCTACTTTATCCTGCAAACCATCAACCACAATATTGGCATCAAAAGATTTGTTTTCAGGTTCAGCATTTTGCCAAAAACCTTGTTGCGGCGATAAAAAATAACCTAGCCTTGGTGTTTTGGTTTTGCCCACAGAAAGTGGTGTGTTGAGCACTGCAACAAGACCTGTTGTGAGTGCCGCAGAAATAATAAGCGGAACAATACGCATAACAACTGTTTGAGCACTGAAATTAAGATTTTTTGGTGGCGTAACAAAGGTTTTTATAATTGAAGCCGAAGGGGGATATTTGCATATGGAATTGTCTACCGATACTAAAAATATATTAGGCCTTCAACTCCCCACCGATCCACGCTGGGTAGACCTTGCAGCCATTAGCATTGAAGCCATTTTAACCGACCACGCTTATTGCGAGCAAAAAGCAGCGCTTACCTGTATTTCTTATATTCAGCGCTACTCAGACCGCGTAGAACTTGTAAAAGAATTGGCTCCTATCGTTACCGAAGAATGGGGACATTTTAGACTGGTATTACAAGAACTTCACAAACGAGGTTTACAACTAGGCAAACAACGAAAAGATTTATACGTCAATGCACTCATTGCTTTTCAAAAAAAAGGGGGCGACGAACCTACCCGCTTACTCGATCAATTACTCATGATGGCACTGGTAGAAGCTAGAAGTTGCGAAAGATTTAAAAGGTTAAGCGAAGGCCTTACCGATGCCTATTTAAAAAAATTTTATAGGCGCTTTATGGAAAGCGAAGCGGGCCATTACACCTTGTTTATTGACCTAGCTACCTTATACTTTGGCAAAGAAAAAACCTTGGACCGTTGGAGTGAATGGTTGGCGCACGAAAAAGAAGTGATGGAATCTATGGAAATTAGAGGTGATCGTATCCACTAAATATATTAAGGGAGCAGTTGCACCCTTAACAATGCAAGTTGTTTACTACAATCTAAATAAGGATACTGTGCGCTCAACGCTTCAATTTTTTCAATTGTTTTATGAACAAACTGTTGGTGCTGGTTTGAATGCACGTAAAAAGGTTTGTGTGCAGCCGCTAAATTAATCGAAGCAATTTCTTTGATGATATTTTTAGTTTCTGGTGTTGTACATGCTTGCAAAAATTTTTCCCACACATACTCAGTCGCATGGTAATTTGGATGCACCATATCTTCGCTGTAAAAACGGTAATCACGTAAATCGTCAATTACAATTTCATAGGCTGGAAAATAATAACTATTGGCGTCAGTTTCTACAAGGCTATGCACCGCCTGGATGAGCGCTGCCTTACTCCTATTGTTTTCTACCATGCCTTCACGCACATGACGCACCGGACTGATGGTGTATATAATTTGTATACCCGGATTTAAATGTCGCAAGCGTGTAATAAGCGGTAGGTAAAGTGCTTCAATCTCTGCTGGTGATAATAATTTTTTTGTAAACCAATTAGCAGGTGCTTTATGGTTATTGGCTGCCACAAAATTAGGTGCATACCCGGCGGCCTGATCTGTTAATTGATACACCCACGCAGAACCAAGTGTAATAAATAAGTGTGACGCTTTTTTTATAAACACGTGCGCAGCAATTGTAGATTCATTTATTTTATCAAGCGCTTCCTCTGGTGTTATTCCTGAAAAACGACTATGGTGTTTCCAGGAGTGCCATGCTTCATTAAAATAAAATAAATCTTTGCTAGTAAATGTTGGTGCATCGATATATTGAGTAAGTGCTTCTGCAACAGATACTGGATTAAATAAAACACCATTTGGGTTTTCTAGTACATGAAACAAATGCTTAGCTAATTTTTCACCCATATTTTCTGTGAAGCAAGAACCTATCATGAGCGTATGACTCCTATGCCCAATAGGACTTTGAAGCGCTGGTATATCAAATGCACAATGAAATTTCATACCGTAAATATTAAGCTTGTAATAAACGCTGTTTCATGGCTTCATACAAAACAATACCGGTTGCAACACCTACATTAAATGAATCAAAAGTGCCGGCCATAGGAATGGTAAAAAATGCATCTGCTGCTTTTGCCAAATAAGGCTGAACGCCTTTACCCTCGTCACCCATAATCACACAACAAGGGTCTGTTAATGTAAGTTCAAATATTTTTTTATCGGCGCGCATTTCGGAAGTAAATACTTGTATGCCATTTAAATGCAGCGTATCCACTGCCTTAATTAAACTATTGACACGGCATACATGAATATGCTCGAGGGCACCCGCACTACTTTTAACTGCTTCGGCATTAAGGGCACCAACGCCCTTTTCCGGAATGATAAGTGCCTGTGCACCACAACAAAGAGCACTTCTTGCAATAGCACCAATGTTTCGTACATCGGTAATGCCATCCAGCATTACAAAAAGTGGCGCCTCTCCTTTTTCTACCACATGATCTATCACTTGTTGCAAATCTAAATAGGCGACTAGGCCGGCAAATGCAATCACACCCTGATGATTGGCTTTTGTTAAGCCATTTAATTTTTCGGGCGGCACGAGTTGAATAGGCACATTGTATTCGCGCGCCAATTGTCTGATTTGCAAAATGGCTTCGCCAGCAATATTTTTTTGAAATAAAATTTTATCGATAGACCTCCCCGACTGCAAAGCTTCTACCAGTGGTTGACGTCCAATAATTAATGCCGATTGTTTGATTGCCATGTGAAAAAAATTAGATAAGAAGGCCCTGCACTTGTAATAACTCAATTTTAGTAAGTGCAGCAACGCTCATAGCATCGGTAATGGTTCCATCCGCTACCATACCAAAAGCGTCCGATAAAGATACTTTTTTAATTTGTAAAGCCTCTGTTTCTTCAGGTTCTGCATCCTGCTGTGTTAACTCCGTTGCCAAATAAATAATAGCTAGTTCGTCAGAAACAGAATTGGATAAATGAAGTCGCATCAGCTCTTTATATTTTGCTGCTACAAGTCCTGTTTCTTCTTTTAACTCCCTAATAGCAGTTTGCAATGGATTTGTACCCTCAGGGCAGCCCCCTTCCGGAATTTCCCAACTGAACGCATCAAGTGTAAATCGGTACTGCCCCACCAAATAGGTATGCAAATCGGGTGTGATGGGCACCATACCCACCGCAATATTTTTAAAATGAACCTTCCCATAAATGCCAGGCTTACCCGATGGATTAAGCACTTGATATTCAGTGACGTCAATCCAAGCATTTTGATAAATGGCTTTGCTGTCTTTTATGGTCCAAGGATTTTTTTGATGCATATTATTTGTTGCGTGCGTCAAATATATTGGTAAATAAAAAGCCCCTACTAAAATTAGCAGGGGCTTTTTGCTCTCGTATTATATTATTTTAATCCAAAGGCTTTTTTAACCTTTGCTACATAATCTAATTTCTCCCAAGTAAATAATTCCACTTTCATGGTTTTTGATTTACCATCTGGGGTTGTAAATGTTTTAGTTACTGTCTCATTTTTACGGCCCATATGACCATAAGCAGCAGTTTCACTATACATCGGTGTTCTTAATTTTAAACGCTGCTCAATAAAGTAAGGGCGCATATCAAAAATAGATTCTACCATTTTACCAATTTGACCATCGGTTAATTTTACTTTGGCAGTACCGTAGGTATTTACGTTAATAGACGTTGGTTTCGCAACACCAATTGCGTAAGAAACTTGAACAAGTACTTCACTCGCCACACCAGCAGCTACTAAGTTTTTAGCAATGTGACGCGTTGCATATGCTGCAGAACGGTCTACCTTACTAGGATCTTTACCAGAGAAAGCACCACCACCGTGTGCACCTTTACCACCGTAGGTGTCTACGATAATTTTACGGCCTGTTAAACCAGTGTCACCGTGTGGTCCACCAATAACAAACTTGCCGGTTGGGTTAATATGATATTTGATATCCTTGTTAAATAATTTTGCGTACTTCTTGTACTTTGCTTTAACGCGAGGTATTAAAATTTCAATGATGTCTTTTTTAATCTTCTCCAACATCTTACCTTCTTTATCAAAATCATCATGTTGTGTAGATACCACAATCGCATCAATTCGTACAGGCTCATTCTTATCGTTGTATTCTAATGTTACTTGAGACTTAGCATCTGGACGTAAATATTTGATCGCCTTGTTTTCTCTTCTTAATGCAGCAAGTTCAATTAAGATTTTGTGCGCTAAGTCAAGTGCCAATGGCATAAAATCATCGGTTTCGTTAGTTGCATAACCAAACATCATCCCCTGATCACCAGCACCCTGCTCTTCTTTCTTTTTTCTATCAACACCTTGATTGATATCTGCAGATTGTTCGTGGATGGCACTTAATACACCACAGCTATCCGCCTCAAACATATATTCACTTTTGGTGTAACCAATTTTCTTGATCACATCACGTGCAATGGTTTGAACATCTAAATAAGCTTTCGATTTTACCTCACCAGCCAAAATAACTTGACCGGTAGTAACAAGTGTTTCACAAGCCACTTTTGATTGTGGATCGAATGCTAAAAAGTTGTCGATTAAAGCGTCAGAAATCTGATCCGCTACTTTGTCTGGATGTCCTTCAGAAACACTCTCAGAAGTAAATAAATAAGGCATGAATTATTGTTTATAGCTTATAATAAAACACAAATATAAGTAGTAATTAGATACTTATATTCTTGAAAATATAATACGTAATCGCATTCTAAAACGAGTATGTGTACCGCCACCAAGTCTTACACGTCCATTACCAACATCATTACCATCTTGCGGACTTAGGTAATACACCTGAACAGCCGCTACTTGTGGGTAAGGCTCTCTGTATAAAATTGAATCGTTGGTTGGTGCAGATATGCGAAGCGTATAGTCAGGATCTTTTCGGGTTACAATACCTTGCACATACCTACTCACATCAAAAGAATAAGCTGCTATTTTAGTATAGCCTGGCACTGATTTAGATAAAACAGATCCGCCAAAGTTTGACTTATTAGGCCCTTGATTGGGAGAGAATATATAGTCGTTGGGGATATTGTATTTTCTATTCTCAACGGTATCAATAGCACTTAATAATAAATACCGTGGAGGCGTCATGTAGGTATCAGTCGTAAATAAATTGGCATCATCGGGTACCTGTTCTGCAATAAGCTCGGCCTTATGAATAATTCTATTGCTGAGTCCTTTTAGACCTGGAATTCTCACACGTACATAAGCACCTGGGGCCGATTGCACATATACAATAGAATCCGACTTATTGGTAGTGGCAGTATATTTTGCTATTTCTGCGCCCACTCTATTACGTGCAATTAAATTAGCACTACCCCCAGAGAAAGAATTAAACCTGAAATAGGCGACAGCCGTATCCCTAACTGTAGCACCCGCTGATGATGAATTGTAATAGAGTGCAAATTTTGTATTGGTATCTGCGAGGTTAATATGAATGAGTGCATTTGTCGGCACAGCTTGATCAACAGTTAATGCAAAACCTGCAAACAAAGATTTAAAGGCAGAATCGGTACGATAGGCATTAGTCGTATCGTAGGTACTAATAAAACGTCTAGCCACATCAGCTCTTACTTTAATTCTGATTTGATTACTAGCACGCTCATACCTATTGTTAACAGAATCTTTTAAACGAGGTATTGATAGGGTTACTGGATCTGCAAGTGTTCCTTTAGTTCTTATAGTATAAGCTGATGGATAGTTAGCTGCATAATTATAATTAGAAATTAAAGGAGTTGAAGGATCAATTTCTGATACGGTGAGCTTTAATGGTGTTGAAGTATCACCATATGCATATTTATAGCTCAATATTAAAACCGCAGAATCTACACGAATACTATCTTTTGCACCCGGAATAGCAAATGGAAAAAACGGCGGCGCTAATTCGAAATACATGGAAGCCGTTGTTTTTCCAAATAAAGGGTCGTTGGTAATGACACCTAATACCTGGTTATCATTTTTATACACCCTTACCGAATCATTATCCATGTAGGTATCAGTGATCACATCTAAAATGGTGTCTTTGGTAATAACGCCATCTATGTTAGGAATTAAACCAGCACCAAGTTCTGTGGAAGGAACTTTGGTACAGCTCATGAAAACCATTAACACCAATCCCAAAAATCCTATAAAATTACGTACTGTAAATTTTGAATGCATGTTAGTCTAATTACTTGCCCGCAAGGTCGTTGTACAATTCTAAATACTCTGTTAAATCCGAGTCCCATCCCTTAAATGGAACTACTTTTTTACCTTTCACTTTTGCAAACTCAGCTGTTAAGCTCGCTTCAATTTGATCGGAACCAAATGAGATAGCATCTGCAAAACTTGCGCCTCCTTTAAAAAGGGCAGTGTTGTTGGCTGATTTAAAAGCTTCTAAATCTTTTTCTTTAACGTTTGTGTTAATCAGCGCCTGTTTCATAAAATCAGCACCAAATTCGTTTTCAAAGGTATTTTGACCAATAGTAAAAACAACTTTGCTATTACCAAAAACAGGCTCTTTTTTGTAGGCTGTTTTGATATATGCAGGAATAAGGCCAGTCATCCAGCCACTGCAATGAATAATATCTGGAGGCCAACCAAACTTTTTAACGGTTTCTAGGGCGCCTTTACAAAAGAAAATAGTTCTTAATGCGTTATCATTAAACCAAGTATCTGATTCGTCATGAAAAACTTGTTTGCGCTTAAAAAAGTCTTCATTTTCTAAAAAGTATACTTGAAGTCTAGCGTTTGGAAGAGAAGCCACTTTAATTTGAAGCGGATAATCGTCTTCATCCACAGAAACATTGATGCCCGATAAACGAACTACTTCGTGCAAACGGTGTCTTCTCTCGTTGATCACCCCAAAACGAGGCATAATACAGCGAACTTCTAGACCACTATCATTACTTTTAATAGCTAACTTGTTAATGATTTCTGCAAACTCTGTCAACTCCAAATAAGGAGACATCTCGGTAGCAATGAACAGTATTCGTTTCTTTGTAGACATGAGTTACCAATTTTATACCTAGCGCCTAAAATAAGGGAGCAAAGGTACGAAAATTATAAGGAATAGAGCTAGCACAATGCTTTAGCCAAAAAAAAGGATGATTTTAGCTATTCGTGAAAAGTTTATATATTAATTTTATTTATTATATATAACATAAAAATTGTATTCAATTAAATGGCAGAAGGCCTTACATTTGTTTCGACCTTACCAAGTATCATGAAAAAGCAAATCAGCGCTATTCTTAAATATGCCTTCTTTTTTGGACTAGGCTTATTTTTAGTTTGGTGGAGTTTGCGACAAATCCCTGCCAATAAATGGGACGAGTTCATAAATACTTTAAAGGGTGCAAAATACTGGCTCATGTTGCCCGTTTTTTTGATTTTATCCCTTAGTCATATTGTACGTGCACTTAGATGGCGCATACTCATGGAACCGATGGGTTACAAACCTAGCATCCCCAATACATTTTTTGCAGTTATGATTGGCTACTTGGCCAACCTTGCTATTCCGCGTTTAGGCGAAGTATTAAAATGTACCCTTCTCGCCAAATACGAAAAAGTGCCTGCCGAAAAATTAGTGGGAACCATTGTTGCAGAAAGAGCTGTTGATGTCATTTCACTTGCCATCGTTTTTATTATTACACTTCTCACACAAACAGATTTAATTGCCACTTATGGTATAGAATTGTTTAGGCAACTTTTTGAAAATAAGTCGGGGCAATTTTCAGCACAAAAAATTGGCATTGCAATTAGTGGTATTGCCCTTCTCGTTATTGTATTAAAAATTTGGAGTCGAAAAAATGGCCATCTCCCATTTGTGGTGTCTGTTAAAAAAATTATTAAGGGTATTTGGGAAGGGGTATCAAGCATTCGATACCTTCAACAAAAAGGCTTATTTATTTTTTATAGTATTTTTATTTGGGTATTGTATATTGGCGGAACCTGGGTAGGACTTAGCGCTACTGTTGGCACTGCTGGACTTGGATTTAATGCAGCCCTTGCGGCACTTGCATTTGGCAGTATTGGTATGATTGTAACCCCTGGTGGTATTGGCGCTTACGCGTATTTTATTGCGAAAATTGTAGAGAAAATGGGCGTTCCTTTTGAAATAGGATTTGCCAACGGAACCTTGCAATGGTTTGCACAATTTATTATCGTACTCATTGTTGGAAGCATCTGCTTACTTTTCTTACCTATTTATAATAAAACCAAGATTTCCCATGAAAGCAATTGAGGCCATTGAGTCAAAAGAATATACGTTAGAAAGATTGTTAACACAGGTTGCTGCTTGGCGTATAAAAGGCAAATCAATTGCGTTTACCAATGGCTGTTTTGACATACTACACGAAGGCCACATTGCATCATTAAGTGCCGCTGCAAAAGAAGCCGATTATTTAATTGTAGGGCTTAATAGTGATAGCAGTGTAAAACAGTTAAAAGGAGATACAAGACCCATTAACAACGAACAAAGCCGTGCCATTATATTAAAAAATTTAGTAGTCGTAGACGCTGTTGTTATTTTTAACGAACACACACCACTTGAATTAATTACCGCCCTTTTACCCGATGTACTTGTTAAAGGGGGCGACTATACCACAGATCAAATTGTGGGCGCCAAAGAAGTAATGGCAGCGGGTGGGCGT
Organism: Sediminibacterium sp.; assembly: GCA_049418605.1. Lineage (GTDB taxonomy): Bacteria > Bacteroidota > Bacteroidia > Chitinophagales > Chitinophagaceae > Sediminibacterium. Next base: position 33,705 of record JBMSJE010000004.1, read on the forward strand.
GTTGTAATTAACCCGATTGTAGAAGGATTTTCTACAACTGGCACAATTCAGCAAATCAAAGCACATTTTTCATAAATAGCTATCTACCGATTAAGCCATTTATTTCACCCAGTTGTGTCAATTCTTTAAGTAAGCGCTATTATTTTTATTATGTTTATTCACCTTAATTGATTCCATTTTGAAAGAGAATAAAAAAATACTCAACCTCCTCACCCATTTAGTGGCATGGATTTGTTTGTTTTCGGTGCCTTACCTGGTTTTCTTTCCAAGACTCCGAGAGTTTAATATGAGCGATCATATGATGACTACCATTATTATCAATTACGTATTTATCATATTTTTTTACTACCTCAATACACAATATTTAGTACCCGCATTACTCATTAACAGAAAATGGTGGTTGTACATTTTATCAGTGGTTGTTGCATTAAATATTTACCTGTTCACACCCAAACAAATAGCAACCATAATTGCGGCGCCTGAATATATTGAACAAAATGGCAATTACATAATCAACCCATCATTTAAAGGCGACAAAAAAATTACTAGACCACCTAGGAGATCTAGAAGATTGGCAGACCCCTACAATACCGTTTTATTTTTATTGGTTTTATCTTTTGGAACATGTATATCAGTAACACAACGCTGGCTAAGTTCTGAACAAAATAAAAAAGAAACAGAAAATGAAAAATTAAATACCGAGCTCTCGTTTTTAAAATCACAAATCAATCCGCATTTCTTTTTTAATACCCTCAATAATATTTATAGTTTAGCCATTGTAAAAAGTGAGCAAACAGCGCCAGCTGTTATGAAGCTTTCTTCTATAATGCGGTATATTTTATCTGAAACTGAAAAAGATTTTGTACCGCTCAGTAACGAAATCAACTTTACAAAAAATTATATTGAGTTACAACAAATGCGTTTAACCGATAAAGTAACAGTTGTATTTAATTCCAGTGGTATTACGGATGATTTACAAATTGCACCACTATTATTTATTCCATTTGTAGAAAACGCATTTAAATATGGCGTAAGCACAAAAGATGCTACCAGCATTGATATACAAATCCATGCAACACCCACCCAAATTGTATTTGAAGCAACAAATACAATTGCTACCAATATTTCAACCCATTTTGATAGCACCGGCATTGGTATTAACAATGCCAAAAGAAGGCTTGCGCTTTTATACCCGGGGATGCACCAGCTTAACATAAGCAACAAAGACAACACCTATCTAGTTTCTTTACACATTAACTGTTAATTGTATGATTACATGTATTGCCATCGATGATGAACCGCTTGCACTAAAAATAATTGAAGAATACTGTTCGAAAATATCATTTTTACAACTGGTTCAAACATTTAGTGATACCGATGTTGCGCTCGGATATCTAAAAGAAAATAAAGTAGACGCTTTGTTTTTAGATATACAAATGCCTGATATTACTGGCATTGAATTTTACAAAAACCTCACCAACAAGCCCATGGTTGTTTTTACAACGGCTTACAAAGATTTTGCGGTAGAAGGGTTTAATGCAGACGCCGTAGATTATTTATTAAAACCATTTGAATACGACCGCTTTTTAAAAGCAGCTTATAAAATTAAAGAATACACAGAGTTTTTAAGTGCACAAGAAGTTCAGCTCAACTCCATTTTTGTTAAGGTGAATTACGAGATTATGAAAATTAATTTGAAAGATGTAGACCTTATTGAAGCACTGGACGACTATATAAAAATTTATACAAAACCTAGCCCTGTTTTAACCTTAATGACCCTAAAGGGCATATTGGAAAAATTACCTCCTCGCGACTTTATTCGGGTACACCGCTCCTACATTATTCCAATTAGTAAAATAGACAGGTTTAGTAAAAGCAAAATTTGGGTGGGAGAAAAAGAAATTCCCATTGGAAGCAGCTATGGCAGTGTCTATGATCAATTACTAGCACATAGCCAAGCTAAATAATCCGTGGGTAAAACAGGCAAGCGCTATCGCGGTACTTTTATGGTTTTATTATGAAATGACGCCTGCTAATAAACCTTAGAAACATGTAATTTAGCGTCATGAAAATGCGCTTTACCCTTGTAACTTTTATTGGATCATCCCTACTATTATTCACTGGGATGAACCGCTTACATGCACAAATTGTTCCAAAAAACTGGCAAGTATTAGACCCCAGTGCAGATAAAGTATTAGGCATTAGTTTACAAAAAGCCTACAACTACCTAGGTAGCAACAATAAAAAAGCCACCCCCATTGTTGTAGCAGTTTTAGATTCAGGCATCGACACCACACACGAAGACTTAAAAAATATTTTGTGGACAAATACCAAAGAAATTCCTGGCAATGGCATTGACGATGATAAAAACGGATATATAGATGATGTGCATGGTTGGAATTTTTTAGGTGGCAAAAATGGACAAAGTGTTAAAAGAGCCCCGGATGAGCGTTCTAGAATTTACCACAAATACAAAGCAAAATTTGGAAACCCTTTATTGGATACAAACACCATGAGCATTTCCGATAAAGCGCTTTTTGCAACCTGGAAAAGAACAGAATCCGAATTAAATTTTAGCGACGAAGAAAAAGACCAGCTAAAATATGTTGAAATGCTTGCGAGTGCATTTAAAAAGCATGACAAAGTATTAAAACAAGAAATGAATGTAGTAAGTTATAATAGAGAATCACTTACTCAGTTTATACCAACCTCAATTACCGGTAAAGAAGCCAAACTAGGTCTCCTATCACTTCACCGACTGATGCAATTAGATGAGCATGAATTAAACACCTACACCATTGCACAAATGGAAGAATACATTGAAGGCAAAACAGTTGCCTTTGGTGCCAAAGAAAAATTACCCAACGACGAAAGAAGCCTCATTGTTAGAGATAATTACTATAATTTCTTAGACGCCTATTATGGCAATAATGATATTATGGGTCCTACACCTAACCACGGAACGCACGTTAGTGGCATTATAGCTGCTAGCAGAAACAATGGTACCGGGATAGATGGCGTAGCAGATGCTGTAAAAATTATGATGGTGCGCGTAGTGCCTGATGGCGACGAATATGATAAAGACGTTGCGCTAGCTATAAGATACGCAGTAGATAATGGTGCAAAAGTGATTAATATGAGTTTTGGAAAATCCTATTCCCCCGAAAAATATTGGGTGGATAGTGCCGTTGTATACGCCGAACAAAAAGATGTTTTGATTGTGCACTCTGCTGGCAATGAAAATTACAATTTAGACAGCACCAACGTATTTCCAAATCCAAACTTGACCGCCTTTAAAAAAAATGCAGCTAGTTTTATTACCGTTGGGGCAAGTAGTGACACACTTATAACAGCATCTAGTATTGCCGCAGATTTTAGTAATTACGGCAAACAAAATGTAGACCTTTTTGCACCCGGCGTAAAAATATATTCGACCTTACCTGGCGGAAATGTATATGGTAACCAAGACGGCACCAGTATGGCCGCTCCCATTGTTTCTGGCGTAGCTGCTATAATTCGCACCTACTACCCTAGTTTAACTGCCAAACAGGTTAAAACCATATTAGAAAAAACGGTGTACACGCCTACTGCAACTACACCTTGCCTTCAACCTGGCAATAGCAGCATTGCTACTCCATTTGGAACGCTCTCAAAAACAGGCGGTATTGTAAATGCCTATAATGCGGTGGTACTTGCAAACAGTATGGGTCATAAATAAGAAAGCCCCAACAAAATGCTGGAGCTTTCTATCTCGGAGGGGTGTAAATATTATTTAGCAAATAAATGCACAGCAATTTGAACGTCGTTAGAAGGACCTGCATAGGCAATACCTAACAAAGTACGATCAAGGCTAAAATATGCTTGACCAAAAAGACCTTTTTCAGAAGCGCTTCTAATATTTGAAGCGAAACTTACAGGAACACCAACACCTTTAATGTTTAATGTACCATTGATAGTACAAGCTGTTGCACTTGAATAATTTACAGAAGAAATTGTGTAAGTAGCTTCACCAAATTTAGCAACGTCAAAAAAGTCAGCACTTTTTAAGTGACCCGCAAGTCTGTCTCCAGCTGCATCCGTTACTTTTAAATTAGCAAGGTCAATTACAAAAGAACCACCCACTAATTTACCACCTTCTACTTGAACGCTTCCACCTTTTACAGCAAAGGTACCTGTGTGAAAATCGGCCGCTTTAGAGCCAATAAAATCTACCCTGCTCTTATCTGACTGAACAGCTAGGGTGATAGGGGCTTTTGGATTTTTTGGGGCTACAAAAGCCAAAGAACTCGTTATAAATGCGGCTCCTAATAGGAAAAAAGATACTTTTTTCATAATTGTATTGAATTTTAAATGTTTACGATTGTTTATACGGTAAAATTAAGGGTTTTAATGTAAAGCCGTTTCGCTTATCTTCGCAAAAATTTTTTTGTATGAATCTTCATGAGTACCAAGCTAAAGAACTCTTAAAAAAGTACAACGTTCCAGTACAGGAAGGGGTTGCCGTTGAAACAGTAGACGCAGCAGCTGCTGCCTATGCCACTTTAAAGGAACAAACTGGCAATAATTTTGCGGTTATTAAAGCCCAAATTCACGCAGGTGGAAGAGGTAAAGGTAATATTGAAGGAAAAGAACAGCGTGGTGTAGCAGTTGCTAAAAACGAAGAAGACGTAAAAAGAATTGCTGGCAATTTATTAGGCGGTACATTAGTTACTATTCAAACAGGTGCAGCTGGTAAAGTCGTTAATAAAATTTTAATAGCACAAGACGTATACTATCCTGGGCCTAACGAAGTAAAAGAATTTTACTTGTCTATTTTATTAGACCGTGCAAAAGGTATGAATGTTGTGATGTACAGTACCGAAGGTGGTATGGACATTGAAGAAGTAGCACACAATACACCAGAAAAAATATTTAAAGAGTGGGTACACCCAGGTGGTGGCTTACAAGGTTTCCAGGCACGTAAAATTGCTTTTAACCTAGGGCTATCTGGTGACGCTTTTAAAAACTGTGTAAAGTTTGTAACCAACCTTTATAATGCATACGTGAACCTAGATTGCGGCATGCTCGAAATCAATCCACTTTTCAAAACATCGGATGAAAAAATCATTGCGGTGGATTGTAAAATGAATATTGATGACAACGCACTGATGCGCCACGCCGATTTATTAGCGATGCGTGATGTATCAGAAGAAGATCCTACCGAAGTAGAAGCCGGAGAGTTTAACCTAAACTTTGTGAAGCTTGACGGTAACGTAGGTTGTATGGTAAACGGTGCTGGACTTGCAATGGCTACTATGGATATGATTAAGTTAAGTGGTGGTGAGCCAGCTAACTTTTTGGACGTAGGCGGTACTGCAAATGCACAAACCGTAGAAGCAGGTTTTAGAATTATCATGAAAGACCCAAATGTAAAGGCAATTTTAATTAATATCTTTGGCGGTATCGTTCGTTGTGACCGTGTTGCTGCTGGTGTAATTGAAGCCTTTAACAAATTAGGCAATATCAATATTCCAATCATTGTGCGTTTACAAGGAACCAACGCAGTAGAAGCTAAAAAATTAATTGATGAGAGTGGACTTAAAGTTCAATCGGCTATTCAATTAAGCGAAGCTGCCGACCTTGTTAAAAAAGCAGTTGCTTAATAATTTTTCATCCCTACATTTAAATTTGACGGGCTTCAAATTATCCTCTAATGATTTTAAAAAAGGCGTCGATATTCGACGCTTTTTTTATTGTGGTTGTACAATGGGCTTTACTTCTGATAGCGCGCTAAACGTGTAGCGCAGTCCGGTTTTAACCTCCGTGCATTCGTAACGTTTGCGGCGCAGTGGTCCTTTACAAAATACGCGGCCATTGTCTGTTACAAATAATGAACCCTCTGCAATACTTGCTACCAGGGCATATCCGGGCTTTTGCTTTTCGTTATAGCCGCGAAGTACCATTAATAATTCAGTTTCACCTCCCGCAGTAGCTGCTGGATTTAAAATAGATTTTTGAAGTGCTTTTTCTATATCGGGTGGGAAAATTTGTTGCGCTACAAATTGCTGCAACAACTGTCCATAACAAAATTTCCATTCTTTGCCATGGGCTTCTACACGGTTACTAAATTTTTCGAAAGTTAATAAATGCGCCAGCTCGTGTAAAAACGTAATGAGAAATTCGTACTTGTTTAAATTACCATTGATACTAATGCGGTGGTTGGCACCCCTACCCGGATGCCGGTAATCACCAAGTACCGACTTACGCTGTTTTGTAATGGTTAAATGCACCCGGTATTCATGCAAATACGCAAGCACCTGCTCAAAACTTTTATCTGGTAAAAAACCAGCCAAGGCCTGCATCGGATGCTCGTTAATAGGCATTATTTTTTGACATTCAATTTTAAAAAGAGTCTGATTTCAAGCCAGGTATAAAGTGGATAGAGTGCAAAACCAGCATACACAGAGCGTGGACTAATGCCAGCGCCTGACATTTTAATATAGGAAACAAGTATAACAGCAAGTCCAATTAAACGAAACCCCATAAAGGCCATGACAGTTCGTACAAGTACATTGGGGTTTGGATCTTTAGCAGCACTAATAAGAGCCAGTAAACCCAAAAGCGTAAGTGCAAAGAGTAATAAATTAGCCGCATTGATCACCGTTGGCACAAATTTATAGTTGATAAGTGCCTGTTCGCCTAGATAAACCATACAGGTTACAAAAACAAAAAGCCCAGTAATGGGGTACAGCAGTTTAAATTCTGAATTACTAAATCTGGGCATCTTTTTTTAGTTTATTTTTTTGTGTCTTATTTATTGGTGTCTTTATTGGCGACGGATTTATTGTCGGTGTCTTTGATCACTTTTACAATCATTCCAATGCCTACAAGGAGTGGAAGTATCCAGATAAAAACAGGTGTTCGAGAAAAAAATTTGAGATCCAGCCATTTGCCGCCGAAGGCGGCAAATGCAAACGCCACCAAAAGTTGCGTTGCTACACTAGCATATTGCAGAAACGGTCTTGGATCCTTTTGTGTCATTGCTCAATGAATAGTGTAAATTTAATCATGAATTACTTCTGCCTTTGGAATGTTTAATGGAACAGTATCTAACGCCATCCCTTTGTCATTTCCTTCCATTACTTTTTTGACGCTGTTAAAATATTGTTCGTTGTACCGAATCACTTGCTCTAACGAATCGGTTCTAATTTTTAAATTTTGAAGCGCCGCGCGTCCTTCCCTAGTGCCATAGCCAGGGATATAATATTTGAGTGGTGTAAATGCAATAAATACAATGGTGATACCAATTAGAAATACAAACAAAGTACTCAGGCCAATATACACGCTTGTCCGGGAGAGTTTGAGGGTAACGACTTCTTCAAAAGTATCGTCGTCCATCACCACTAATCGGTAGTGGGTACCAAGGCGGGTGGGCTCGTTTTTAGTAGGTATGGTGTCCATATTGTTAAATAAGCATAAAGGTAGCCCTTAAAGTTGTTTTAATCCACCCTCAAAACAGAAATAAATGTATTTTTAAGGCCTATTTTGAGATACATGAAAACCTATGCACTGGTATTATTTTTGTTGGTTGGTCTGGCACACGATTTAGTTGCCCAACCTTACACGGGCATAAGTTTACAAAAAAATAAACCCTACACCGAAAGGCTGCTCCCCGCCGAAAAAACAGGCGAAAAAGGTTTTAGGTTACCCAAACGAATTTTTAACAATACCGTTACTAGGTACAATTATGTTTTTAATGCCACGGGCAGGCTTGATGCAATTATTGAAAGGGCTACCCAAAAGCAAATTGAAAACTATGCCGAGCTACTACCCTTTTATCCATACAGTTTAGAAACCACCGCAAAAGACGAAATTGATACCATCATCTATAAATGCACCGCTGGAATTTTATTACATGATTTAAGAAGCGATTGGGTTGATAATTTATACATCATTTTAGGGAAGGCATATTTACACCGCCTAGATTATGATTCGGCACTTGCTGTTTTTAAGTATGTAAATTATGCATTTGCACCAAAAGACGAAGGTGTCGATATTCCTATTGGAAGTAATATTAGTAACACGAACGGAGTGTTTTCTATTTCAACCAATGAGAAAAGAAATCTCTGGAAAAAAATAACCACAACCATTCCAAGTAGAAACGAAAGTTTTTTATGGATGATCCGAACTTATTTAGAGCAGCATAAACAATCGGAAGCCACCGGATTAATAGCCCTTTTACGAACAGACAAAATTTTTCCTGCAAGACTTATTCCTGCACTCGATGAATTAACAGCGTATGGTCATTACAAAGGTGAACGGTACGATTTAGCAGCTAACTTTTTAGCAAAAACAATTCCATTTGCAAAAAATAAAATAGATAAATCTAGAAAAGCCTACTTGACAGGGCAATTATATGAGAAATCTGGCCTCAATAACCAGGCTAAACAATACTATCAAACAGCCATTGATGCAGCGCAAGATCCATACCTAGAAATATATGCCTACGTAGCCTTAAATAGACTGAGCCTTACAACAGGAGCTGACAGTAAAGCACTTTTAACCATGGCAAAAAAAGATAAGTACGAAGCCTACAAAGACGTTATTTATTTTGCAGCCGCATCGATAGAACTTTCAAAAAAGAATTATACCCTTACCCAAAACTTTCTATTAGAGAGTATTAAATATGCAGGCGATAACGAACTACAAAAACAAAAATCACTTGTTCTACTAGGCGATATCAATTATGATCAAAAAAAATATGGTGCTGCATATAAATATTACGATAGCATTAATATTCAAAACCTTGAGCTCTTTCAAAAAGAAAAAATTGAAACCAGAAAACCAGCCCTTCAAATCATTAATACCAATTTAACAATAATAGCACTAGAAGATAGCTTACAAAAAATTGCGGCACTTCCTGAAATTGAAAGAACGATATTTTTAAGAAAACTGTACAAACAACTACGCAAAGAAAAAGATGATACGGGCACAGATAAAATAGCAGACTCTAACACAGGCGGTAATTTTGATTTATTTAGCAGCGGCGCTAATACCGATTTTTATTTTTTGAACAAAGCCCAAAGAACAAATGGACTAACCACCTTTAAAACTACTTGGGGCAATAGACAAAACCTCGACAATTGGAGAAGACAAGCTGCACTTGACGCCAATATTGGAAGCGCATATACGAATTCCGCATCTGCCACCACAGATATTGTAAACAAAGACAGCAGCAATAGCATTAGCTATGAGGCCTTAGCCGAATCGATTCCAACAGGGACTAAACAACTAGAAGCTTCCAATGAAAAATGGGCTAAAGCATTACTTGATAATGCACAAATATTTCAACTCAATTTATCTGACTACCCATCTGCCATTGACGCCTATAGCTTTTATATTCGTAAGTTTTTGTCTGGTTCCTCGCTTGATTTAGCTTACCACAATTTATCAGTTTGCTATAGGGTTACGGGTGATACATTCAAAGCAGATTCGGTGCAGCAACTTTTTCAAGTTAAATTTCCAAGTAGCAAACTATTAGCAAAAAAAGAACCTGTCACTACCCCTACCGCGAGCAGTGCCGATCTTAGCTACAATATTATTTATGAATATTTTAGTAAAGGAGAATATGAAAAAGCACTTTCTTTAAAAGAAGAAGTAACAACTAAATTTGGTAAAGACATTTGGGCACCACAGTTTTTATTTATGGAAGCCACCCTTCACATGAAAAAAAAGGAAGATAGTGCAGCCATACAAAAATTAAATAAAATTACTACTGAATACAAAGGAAGTACAATCGCAACAAAAGCGACTGCCATTTTGGAAGTATTAAAGCAAAGAGAAAAAATAGAAAAAGAAATCAATAAACAGCCTGCTAAAAAAGAAGAAGGCCTATTATATTAAACGCATCATTATGGAAATGTCAAAACCTGTTCGTGTCTTTTGGCGCATCTTTTTTTGGAGTATGGGTGGCCTTGGCCTCTTTTTACTCATGATCAATTTTGGTTGGCTGGGTAGCATGCCATCAATAGATGATATCGAAAACCCAACAGCATCACTTGCAAGTCAGGTATATGCCCAGGATGGGACCCTCATGGGTAAATTTTATTTAGAAGACCGCATTAATGTCCAATACAAAGATATTAGCAAACATGTGGTAAACGCCCTTGTAGCCACCGAAGATGAACGCTTTTATGACCATAAAGGCATTGACCCACGCTCATTAGGAAGGGCCCTATTTTTTTTAGGTAGTGAAGGTGGGGCTAGTACCATAACCATGCAAACGGCTAAAAATTTATTTACCAATAACTGGAGCACGAGCAATATTTTACTCCGAATAATTCAAAAAATCAAGGAATCACTCATTGCCATAAAACTCGAAAGAAATTTTACAAAAGATGAAATTATCACACTCTATTTAAATACGGTTGCATTTGGCGATAATGTATTTGGCATCAGAAATGCCGCTAAAACATTTTTTCAAAAAGAGCCAGACCGCTTAAATGTGCAAGAGTCTGCGGTACTTATTGGCATGTTAAAAGGGAGTACACTATACAACCCACGCCGCAATCCAAAATTAGCACTTGATAGACGCAACACCGTACTGAGTCAAATGGTGCGTAACAATTATTTACCAGAAGCAGAAGCTGCAAAACTAAAATTAACTCCTATCGAACTCAACTATAAAAAACTAGACGAGTCGGCTGGATTAGGCCCTTATTTTAGAATGATACTTGGTGAAGAATTAAAAAAATGGTGTAAAGAAAACACCAAACAAAATGGCGACAATTACAACCTTTACCGAGATGGTTTAAAAATTTATACCACCATCAATCCACGTATGCAACAGTATGCCGAGGAAGCGGTGGGCAAGCACATGAACTATTTGCAAAAAATATTTAACACACAAGCCAACATCAAAGACGGCAGTATTTGGAAAGGCTACGAAAATGTGTTGCAAAATTCAATGAAGCAATCGGACCGTTGGCGCAATTTGCAAAACGAAGGACTTGATGAAGAAGAAATTAAAAAAACATTTTCCGAAAAAGTAAACATGCGCATTTTTACATGGAATGACGCGCGTGAAAAAGATACGGTGATGACCCCATACGATTCCATCAAATACCACCGTCAAATGTTGCAAGCAGGTTTTATGGTAATGGATCCTTTAACCGGAGAAGTAAAAGCATGGGTAGGTGGAATTGGATTTAAAAGTTTCAAATACGATCACGTTAATATCAATACCAAAAGACAAGTGGGCTCTACCATGAAGCCCCTACTTTATAGTTTAGCGATTGAAGAAGCAGGCTTTACACCTAACACAACGGTGTATGACCAACAACAAAGTTTTGGTAGCTATGGGCTCGTGCCTGCTACCGGTAAATCTTGTACCGGCCAGTCTATGCCAATGGCAGCAGCACTTGCACAATCACGCAACTGCGCCTCTGCCTATATATTAAAACAATTAGACACAGAAGGCAATAACAGTGCGAAAAGGTTGGTAGAATTTTTAAAGCGTACCGACATTACGGCTAATATTGATCCCTATCCTTCTATTGCACTTGGGTCTTGTGAAATTTCATTGTTTGAAATGATGCAAAGCTATAGCATGTTTCCGGGCAAAGGTTTTAATGTAAAGCCCATGTACATTACCCGCATAGAAGATAGAAACGGAAATGTACTTGCCACTTTTACACCAAAACGAAAAGAAATTATCAGTGAGGTTACCGCTTACTCAGTTGCTAAAATGATGGAAGGTGTGATGCGTGCAGGAACCGGACGTGGTATGTGGAGTTATGTGCCAGACATGGCCATTGCAGGAAAAACAGGAACCACCAATGAAAACAGCGATGGTTGGTTTATTGGTTATACGCCTCAACTTATTGCTGGCGGATGGGTTGGTGCAGACGACCGTTTTATACACTTCAATAAAGAAAGTGCATGGGGACAAGGAGGCAGAGCCGTATTACCTATTTGGGGTTACTTTTTTGGAAAAGCTGCTGCAGATGCCAACTGTGGCATAGATACCAAACTTACATTTAGTAAACCTGACATGATTGAAAATGAAATCATGCTGGATTACTTGAATAATACCGCGCCAGTATTAGGTGCCGAAAGTGAAGATTTAGGAACGGGTACAGAAGGCGATTACGAAGTGCCGCTTAATATTAAGGCCGAAGATATTGCGCCCGAATCACAAAAAGCAACAGACACAAAACCAGTAACAGATCCTAAACCTTCCGATCCTAAAAAACAAACATCTCCTCCTGCTGTGGTAACAAAACCGCAGGACAAGCCCCAAGATAAAGTAGCTGATAAACCAAAAGCAGTGCTTCCAAAAAAAGGTGGTAATTAAATAATAGGGATGGATTAAAGCGCTTTATTGACAAAATTAAAATTCAGGGATAACTGATGAAACATGTT
>JBMSJE010000005.1:0-45464 GCA_049418605.1 Sediminibacterium sp.
TCATTAAAATTTACCGACTTTGTATTTTTTACACATTGTTTTTATACCTGATTTACATGGAACCAAATATGCATTAGGAAAGCCCTTTTATAGTATAAGGCGACCTGTGCGGACGGTTTAACAGCTTATTGGCATCGTCATCATTGATAAAAGTTTCATCGGTAGCGTTCCAGTAAAGTTTTCGCTTGGTTTTCATGGCAATAGAGTGAACAATACAGGTAGAACATGACCGGTGGCCTACTTCTACGGGTGCTATTGGCTGCTTTCTGGACTTTACACAATCAAGCCAGTTGCCATGGTGCTCGTCACTTCTGTAAAGGTTAACCTCATTTTCACCAATCACAGACGTTATAATACTATCATTACTAGCTGTTAATGCCTTTTGCCCAGACGCCGCAACAGGATCACTTGCACTTGCTTTATAAGCCCCTCTGGTTACAAAAATCCATCCTTCGGTACCAATATATTTAATGCCATTAGGGAGCTCTGTACTAATAGTCATTTTTACCCCGTTGTCATATAAACCATAGGTAGTAAAATCGCCCATAACATCCCATAACCCCGAGGTTGGATAAACAGCGGTACCCCATACTTCTTTAGGTCCGGTGTACTCAGTGTTCATGGCCCAGTGTGCACAATCGATATGGTGTGCGCCCCAATTGGTTATCATGCCTGCACAATAATTTTCGCCACGCATCCAACCTGGTCTGCTATAATCGTTTTGTGGGTGAACCCTTTTTTCGGTGTAGTATACATAAGGTGTTGGTCCTAACCAGGCATCGTAATTTAATGTACTTGGAATAGGCATTTCTGGTTCAACATCACCACTAGGATCTTTGGGTAAACCAATAAGTACTTCTTTTAATTTTCCAATGCGTCCATTTCTTACGAGTTCGGCAGCATATCTAAATTGTGTACTTGATCTTTGTTGACTACCAATTTGTAAAATACAACCTTGCTTGTGCACGGCATTACTTAATGCGCGACCCTCCTGAATGGTAAGCGCAGTAGGCTTTTGCAGGTATATGTCTTTTCTGGCTTCGGCCGCTAAAACACCAAGGTAGGCATGTGAATGATCGGGCGTACTAATGAGTACCGCATCAATATCTTTATTGTTTAAGAGCTCTTGTGCAGCCGAATACATTTTTACTCCATCGTAAGGCTTACCATATTTTTTGGAATAGAAATCATTTACAAACTCTTTTCCTTCTTTTAATCTTTTACTATCTACATCACATACTGCCATAATATTTGCATGGTTGTATTTGAGGGTTTCAAACATATCGTGTTCTCTAGAAATACGCCCAAGGCCAATGGCGCCAATATTAATTCTATTGCTAGGCGCATTTGGTCCAAAAACGGCAGCAGGCACAATAGTTGGAAAGCCAACAGTAGCAAGGGTTGCACCGATGGCACCCTTGACAGAAGTTTTCATAAAATCTCTTCTGTTTGGTTTTTTATTTTCTAGCATAGTAATTATTTTTTTTAAGGTAATAATTTATTTGATAAGGATACTTTTTTATTTGAAAAATATTTGATTGAATTGAGTTACTTTTAAGGATAAGACTATGCTTTTATGAACCGCCGTTTGTATCTACTATTTGCTGTATGGACTGTTTATTGTGCACCATTAATTGCGCAAAAACCAGCTAAGCAAAGCCTTCCCAATGTTATTTATATTTATCTCGACGATATGGGTTATGGTGAACTAGGTTCCTATGGTCAGCAAAAAATAAAAACACCCAACCTTGATAAAATGGCCGCTGAGGGCATGCGTTTTACAAGGCATTACTCATCGGCACCGGTGTGTGCGCCAGCCCGCGCAAGTTTAATGACGGGTAAGCATACTGGCCATTCCTACATTAGAGGTAATTATGAATTAGGTGGTTTTGAAGACAGCACAGAGGGCGGCCAAATGCCGTTACCAGAAAATACGTTGACCATTGCCAAACTCATGCAGGACGCAGGTTACACCACAGGTGCCATAGGTAAATGGGGGCTAGGTATGCATGATAATACGGGTAATCCTAACGAGCAGGGCTTTGATTATTTTTATGGTTATTACTGTCAAAAGCAGGCGCACAATTTTTATCCAACACATTTATGGGAAAATGGAAAATGGGATAGTTTGCGTAATTCATTTATTTATGTGCACCAAAAATTACCAGCAGTCACTACCGCAGATTCTGCGTTTGAAAAATTTATTGGAACCGATTATGCCATTACTAAAATGGCTCAAAAAACAAAAGCGTTTATCAATAAAAACAAAGACAAACCATTTTTTTTATACCTGCCTTACACGGGGCCGCACGTTTCATTGCAGGCACCCAAAGAGGAGGTTGCTAAATACTTGGGACAATTTCCAGAAGAGCCCTATTTAGGTTATAAAGGAGGCTATGCGCCCAATAAATATCCGCTCGCTACCTACGCCGCTATGATTACATACATAGACACGCAGGTGGGTGAAATATTTGAATTACTAAAAGATTTAAAATTGGATGAAAATACACTGGTATTATTTTCGAGTGACAATGGCGCCACTTTTGATGTGGGTGGTGTGCAAACAAATTTCTTTAATAGTGTTGCAGGGTTTAGGGGACGCAAAATGGATTTGTATGAAGGCGGAATTCGCGTTCCATTTTTGGCACGTTGGCCATCAAAAATAAAAGCTGGAACAGTTTCTGATTTTCCGTCTGTGCAGTATGATATGATGGCAACGCTTGCGCAATTAACGCGCCAAAAAATACCAACAACAGATGGCGTTTCAATATTACCTACTTTATTAGGAAGCCCGCAAACACAAGCCAGTAGGCCGTTTATGTATTTTGAGTATCCCGAAAAAACTGGTCAAGTAGCCGTTATGATAGGTGATTGGAAAGGTGTAAAATCGGATCTTAAAAAAAACAAACAAGCGCCCTGGGAAATTTATAATGTAAAAACAGACCCTGGTGAAACTACCAATGTTGCATTAGCGCATCCAGCACTTGTGCAGCAAATGGAATCGATATTAAAAGCGAGTCACCGTCATCCGCATATTGCTGATTGGGAATTTATAGATGGAAAATTACCTGCAAAAAATAAGTAACGATTGAAACTGACCATAAAAAATAATATCATTTGCTGGTTCATGTTTTGCGCAATGTGTTTGGTGCAATTGGATGTAAATGCGCAAACAAACGCGCAATCACTGTCGCAAACAAGCATTGGTGTTAGACCCAATATCATTCATATTATTATTGATGATATTGGCTACGATGATTTTTCTAGTTATGGATCTCGTTATTATAAAACAACGTATATAGATGCACTTGCAAAAGAGGGAACCCGCTTAACTAATTTTTACGCACCACATGGGACCTGTACACCTACGCGCGCGGCTATCATGACAGGGCGCTATAGTCCGCGCGTAAATGATAAAACAGGGCTAGGTGTTTTATTTCCGACGGATACGAAAGGACTTGATAGCAGTAAAGAAATTACGTTTACCAAACAGTTACAAAAAGTTGGATATGCAACGGCGCTTGTGGGGAAATGGCATTTAGGACACTTCCCAAAATTTTTACCACCCGCACATGGTTTTGATAGTTATGTGGGTATTCCATACCCCAATGACCACGGACCTGAAAGGCTTGGCAATACAGGATCTAGGGGCTACCCGCCTATTCCGCTCATGCGTAATGGTGAAAAGGTAAAAGATTTAAATAATCAGGAACTCGCGGAACTTCCTGCACAGTTTATTAGAGAAGCTTGTGCATTTATTAAAGAGAAAGCGGCTAGTAAACAACCGTTTTATTTACAATATTCTAATATTGAAACACATACCCCTTATTTTATTCCAAAAGGTTTTGAAGGACGTTCTGGTTATGGTGCATTTGGTGACGCAGTTGCGTACATCGATTATACAGTTGGCGTTTTAACCGGTTATCTTAAACAATTGGGGCTCGAAAAAAATACGCTCATAGTTATTCATTCTGATAACGGACCGCTCGTAGAAAAATACCCTGAGCTAGAAGCTAGCTATGGAAAATTTGGATATGTAGATACTAGTTTAGAACATCAATTGCGCGATGGAAAGTACCAACAGCGTTTTGAAGGCGGTGTAAGATCAGCGTGTTTTATAAAATGGCCAGGTGTTATTGGAGCAGGCACTGTTAATCAAAATATATATAGTGGTGTAGATTTGTTTACAAGTTTTTTACAAGTGGCAGGCGCTGAAATGCCTACTAGTAGAGTGATTGACGGTAAACCTATGATTGAAAGCATCATAAAAAATAAGCCAGTACGTAATACATTTTATGCGTTTGCACCACAAAAAGAAGTACAAGGGGTACGTTACAATAATTGGAAATTAGTACTCGATAAACGAGCTGGGAAAGACATATTACTTCTTTTTAATTTAGCATCAGATGCAAAAGAAAAAAACAATATTGCGGAGGCCCATCAGGGTATTGTGGATGCTTTATATGCATTAGCTTTACAAGCACAAAAAGCAGTGGAAGAAAACAAACCCCTTTCGGAAACAAATTCATTTAATTTTTAGTTTTGAAAAAACATTCTTATTTATATAGTAATTTATTTTTTTGCTGCATTCTTTTTTGGACTTGTACTTCTGGCGACAATGCTGCAAAAGCTATTCAAGATTCTATTCAAGCAAAAAAAGATTCCATATTACATTGTACCAGTAATATCCCTAACCGGTTTGGTGTTGGTGCTACTGATACATTAAGTATTGTAAAAGGTGTGGCTGATAAAGCCGGTATGGTATTAATAAGTGGTGGCGGATTTATCATGGGATGTTCCGATAAAACAGGACGCGCCGATGAATATCCGCAGCACAGCGTAACTGTTTCTAGTTTTTGGATGGATACCACAGAAGTAACCAATGCCCAGTTTGCAAAATTTGTGGCAGCAACTGGTTATGTTACTACCGCCGAAAAAGCACCGGATTGGAATGAAATAAAAAAACAATTACCGCCTGGTACACCAAAGCCTGCACCCGAATTACTCGTGGCATCATCACTTGTATTTGTAATGTCATCTACACCGGTAGATATGAACAACCCTGCATCATGGTGGGCATGGACAAAAGGGGCCAATTGGAAACATCCGCGCGGTCCTGGTAGTAGCATTAAAGGAAAAGATAACGAGCCCGTAACACAAGTGTCATGGGATGATGCAAACGCCTATGCACGCTGGGCTGGAAAGCGTTTACCTACCGAGGCCGAATGGGAATTTGCAGCAAGAGGTGGACTCAAAAATCAAACATTTCCTTGGGGTAGTGAGCCTGTAGAAAAAGGTGCTGCAAAAGCTAATATTTGGCAAGGAACTTTTCCAAATACCAATACAGGCGCAGATGGCTATATGCGCATTGCACCCGTTGCAAAATACGCACCCAATGCTTACGGATTGTATGATATGAGTGGTAATGTTTGGGAATGGTGTTCCGATTGGTATGATGCCAATTATTATGCATCAGTCGCACAAAAAAAATTAGTAAACCCAACTGGTAGTAATAAAAGTTTTGATCCTGACGAACCAACCATTCCTAAAAAAGTAGTGCGTGGTGGATCTTTTTTATGTCATGACTCTTATTGTGCTAGTTACCGTGTATCTGCACGTATGAAAACGGCTACTGATACAGGACTCGAGCACACTGGATTTAGATGTGTAACAGACGTCTCATCTCAAAAAAAATAATAGCATCTTCACTAGTTAGTGTATTATTTTATCCATAACATAGTACTAGAATTGTTCTAGTTTTTTCTATTCTATTTTTTGGTTATATTGAATCAAAATTGCGTATGAAAAAATGGATCGCTTGCTGCTTATTCATAAGCATGCTGCAGTTACAACTTACTGCACAAACCTACGAACCCAATTGGGAGTCTCTAGATTCGAGACCCGTTCCTTCATGGTTTATGAACGAAAAATTTGGCATTTTTATTCATTGGGGTGCGTATAGTGTTCCATCATGGGGTCCGCAGCATAGTTACTCGGAGTGGTACCAAAATGGATTGCAAGCAGACAAAGACAATGTGCGCAAAAAATTTCACAAATTACATTATGGTGATATGTCTTATTATGGGTTTGGTCCCATGTTTAAGGCAGATCGTTTTGATCCGGATGCTTGGGCTAAAGTGTTTGAGCAGTCTGGTGCAAAATATATTGTGTTAACGAGTAAGCACCATGATGGCTTTGCTATGTGGCCTAGTAAAGAAGCAGATAAAACCTGGGGCTTTCCTTGGAACAGCGTAACGAGCGGTCCCAAAAGAGATTTATTGGGTGATTTATTTAAAGCCGTACGAAAAACAAGTGTGCGTGCAGGCATGTATTATTCACTTTATGAATGGTACAATCCACTTTATAAATCGGACATCAATAAATATGTAAGTGACCACATGTGGCCACAAATGAAAGACCTCATTAACACCTATCAGCCCGATGTTTTTTGGACAGATGGCGATTGGGATGTGTCGGACGCAAAATGGAAATCGCCAGAATTTTTAGCATGGCTCTATAACGAAAGTCCAGTAAAAGAAAAGATTGTTACGTATGATAGATGGGGTAGCGGAATTCGTTTTCATCATGGTGGTGTATATACGCCAGAGTATCAACCTGATTTAGATTTTGAAGACCATCCATGGGAAGAAAGTAGAGGAATGGGCTACTCTTATGGATACAATAAAGAAGAAGATATTTGGGACTATAATAGTGCGCAATCATTGGTGTTAGCACTGGTAGATAAAGTAAGTAGAGGTGGAAATTTTTTATTAGATATTGGACCTGATGATCATGGAAAAATTCCGCCGATTATGCAAGAACGTTTGTTGCAAATAGGTGCATGGTTACAAGAAAATGGCGAAGCTATTTACAATACTAGACGTTGGATACGCACTTCACAAGCGTCTGCTAATGATAGTAAAGAAAAAGATTTATATTTTACCTACAACCCTACTAGCAATGCATTATACGCCATTGCACCTACATTTAATAATAATGGAGAATATGTTATTAAAGACATTGATTTACCCGCCGGCACCAACATTTCTTTTGTAGCAACCAAAGAAAAATGTGCATGGAAAAAACAAGGCAATGATATTGTAGTAACCATGCCACCTTACAAGCCGGCCATGATAAAAGCGCCGTATGCGTATGCTATTAAAATAGAAAATTTTGGTGCATTTGCTGCAAAACCTAAAATAGATATCACGTATCCAAATGGTGCGCAAACACCAACTGTTGCGCTTATTACACCAGCAGGCGCTGCCATACATTATACAACGGATGGAACAAATCCAACCTTGTCATCACCAACGTATACAAGTGCATTTACACTCGCAAAAACAACGCTTGTAAAAGCACAAATTTTTGACGATAAAATATTGCCTGGCAAAGTAGCGGAAGCTACTGCAAAAGCATACACTTGGATGCCCGCTGTTAAAGTAAGTGGCGCTATGCAACCTGGTGTTGCTTACAAATATTTTGAAACAAAGGGGAAGCAAAATTTAGCAGCGCTACCTGGTTTAACGCCAACAATAACAGGCGTTACAGCAGATATTAGTGTAGCCGTAAAAAAGCGTGCATCAGAATTTAGTTTGCTATTTGACGGATATTTAAAAATTGAAAAAGATGGCATCTATCATTTTACGACACGCTCCGACGATGGAAGTATTTTATACATCGATGACGAAGAAGTGGTTAACAATGATGGCGATCATGGATCTGTTGAAGCAGCCGGAAAAGCAGCCCTCAAAAAAGGATACCATAAAATTAGAGTAGCGTATTATGATGGAAGTGGTGGTAATGAATTAACGGCCACTATACAATTAGAAAATGCAGCAAAAAACACATTAAACAGTAAACTTATTTGGACAAAAAAATAAACTATGAAAAAAATAATATCGATTGCAGCTATTTTATTTTTTGCGCTAGCAATTAGTAGTAACGCGCAAGAGCACACAGCAAGTTTAAAATATACAGTACCCACCGATGCTAAAGTGCGCGAAAAATTAGCGGACTGGAAAAAAATTAAATTTGGACTACTCATGCACTGGGGCACGTATAGCCAGTGGGGCGTGGTAGAAAGTTGGAGCATTTGTCCAGAAGACGAAGGCTGGACGCAGCGCAGGGGGCCCTATTCGGCGGATTGGTATACTTATTTAAAAGCGTATGAAAATTTGCAAACAACGTTTAATCCAGTAAAATTTAATCCAGAACGTTGGGCAGCTGCTGCAAAAGATGCAGGCATGAAATATGTTGTTTTTACCACCAAACATCATGATGGTTTTTGCATGTTTGATTCAAAAGAAACGGATTATAAAATAACCGGATCAAAATCACCCTTTGCAAACAATCCAAAAGCAAATGTTGCGAAAGAAGTGTTTAGTGCATTCAGAAATCAAGGTTTTATGACGGGCGCCTATTTTTCTAAACCCGATTGGAATACCAAAGATTATTGGTGGCGTTATTTTCCACCAAAAGATAGAAACGTTTCTTACGATCCTAAAAAATACCCGCAGCGTTGGGAAGATTTTAAAACATTTACCTACAACCAAATTCAGGAACTCATGACTGGGTATGGTACTATGGATATTTTATGGCTTGATGGCGGTTGGGTGAGACCTAAAAGTAGCATCGATACCACTGTGGAATGGCAAAGAACCATCACGCATAACCAGGATATTGACATGCCTAAAATTGCGGCGATGGCCAGAACGCACCAGCCGGGTTTACTTGTAGTGGATAGAACAGTGCATGGGGAGTACGAAAATTATGTAACGCCAGAGCAGCAAGTGCCTGCTACTTATTTGCCGTATCCTTGGGAAAGTTGTATAACACTTGGTAATTCTTGGTCATATGTTCCAGGGGATCAGTACAAGTCTTCACGAAAAGTGATTCATATGCTTACCGATATTATTTCTAAAAATGGCAACCTCCTATTAAACGTGGGTCCTGGGCCCGATGGTGAGTGGGATACACTAGCTTATAACCGGTTAGAAGCCATTGGAAAATGGATGAAAATCAATGGGGAAGCGGTGTACGAGTCAGAGGCAGATCCTAATTTACCCCGTCAAGGCAAATGGGCATTTACTAGAAAAGGCACTAATGTTTACGCCATTTATCAGGTCGCAGAAAATGAAATGATTGAAAATTCACTTTCAGTGAACCTGCCAATAGGTGTGAAAGTTAGAGGCGTATCGGTGATTGGCGGTCCTCAAAAGGTAAAATTTACCCAAACTGGTGGTCAGGTGGTTTTGTCTACCGCCGATAAATCGATTGTTAAACAAACCGAAGCCCTTGTTTTTAAGATAGTTACGGAGTAAAATACCATATTTTTACTATGTATATTTTACACTAAGTCAATTTTAACCCCAAAATGTAAAGAATATGTTAATGGAGGGCTAAAAATTGATAATTTCATTGAATAATTCAATCTAAATAAGGCTGAACTTTAAAAAGCTAAATTTTAGCGCTGGACTATTAAAACGATAATCCGGTTCAAGATTTTTATTTAACCAAAATTCTAAACAATGAGGACAAAAATTCGTTTACTGACACTCCTTGTATTGATGTTTGCGGGCACTACATTATTTGCCCAAGACAAAGCAATATCGGGTGTTGTAAAAGACAACACTGGCGCAGAACTTTCTGGCGCTACAGTGTCTGTTAAAGGCACTTCTAACAGTGTCATGACAGATGCAAAAGGTAAGTTCACAATCAAAGCAAATGCAAAAGCAACACTTGTTGTTTCTTTTGTAGGTTTCGAAAGCAAAGAAGCTGTTGTTGGCGGTCAAACAACCGTTGACTTTTCGTTAGCTCCAGGAACTAGTGCATTAAATGATGTAGTTGTAACTTCTCTTGGTATTTCTAAAAAGCAAAAAGCATTAGGTTATGCTACAAGCACTATTAGTGCTGAGCAAATCACTGATGCTGGTACACCAAACTTTGCGACTGCCCTTTATGGTAAGGCGCCAGGTGTTCGTATCGCTGCTACACCAGGTGGTGCAACTTCTGCAGTAAACATCAACATCCGTGGTATCAACTCTATCACCGGTAAAAATGATCCTCTAATCATATTAGATGGTATTCCAATCCGTAACGGTGAAGTTAGAAATAACGATTACTGGAGCGATCAACGTTTAAGAGGAAATGGTTTATTGGATCTTCAAACAGAAGATATCGAAAACATTTCTATTTTAAAAGGTGCATCTGCAGCAGCGCTTTATGGTTCTGAAGCTGTAAACGGCGTTGTATTAGTAACTACTAAACAAGCAAGCAAAAATAGAAAAGGCTTAGGTGTAGACGTTTCTACAAACTACAGCATTGATAAAATTGCTTACTTACCAAGATATCAAAACGTTCGTGGATATGGTATTTCTAACTTAATTTCTAATGGTGGTCAAGATGATGCTGGTTTCTTGTATCATGACTTAAATGGTGATGGTATCAAAGAAACAAGAAGCTTAGGAAACTTTAGTATCAACTATGGTCCTAAGTTTGATGGTCAACCTATTTTAACTTGGGATAACCGTATTATTCCTTACTCTCCACAACCTAATAACTATGCTGGTTTATTCCAAACAGCAACGAACTCAAGCATCAACGTTGCGGTTTCAAAAGCAACTGAAAATGCGAGCATTCGTTTCTCTTTAACTAGACAAGCAAACGAAGGTATCAGTATGAATTCTGGTAGTGAGAAAAATACCATGAACTTGAATACAAGTTTCAGACTATCTCCTAAGTTTACTACGGATGTAATGGTTAACTATATCAACCAAACGATCAACAACCGTCCTTACTCTATTGATCGTATGATCAACAACTTTACAGGTATGATTGGTCGTTTTGATAATGGTGAGTGGTACATGAACAAAGCAGTAACTTCTAAGGGTTACAGATACCGTACAGGCACCCAACAAAGTGCAACGCCATCAGAAAATATTTTTACTGCTGGTGCTGGCTTTAAAGGAGATATCGCTGATTATGCTTGGCGTGTAAAAATGCACAAATTGTTAGAGGTGAGTAACCGTGTAATTGCGAGCATGACAAACAATTATTCTATCTTACCTGATTTAAAGTTACGTACGCGTATTGCTACAGACTTTACTTCTGCAAAAGATGAAACTAGACAATACACAGAAGTGCCTTTGGCATTTGGTAACTCCGGTTACTTTGGTTTAGGTCAAACACAAAACACCACATTATATGGTGATGCGTTATTAACCTACACTAAAAAAATCAACAACGATTTAGAAGTAAGTGCACTTGGTGGTTATACTGCAACAGACGAAAGTATGTTGCGTATTACACGTGGTACATCTGGTGGTTTAAGTACAGAAAATTTATTTGACATCGCTGCGTCAATGAACGTACCTGGTCAAGGATCTTCTCGTATGTCTATCACAAAAGATGCCTTCATTGGTACTTTTAATGCGAACTACAAAGATTATTGGTTCTTAGAAGCGACTGTTCGTAGAGACCGTACTTCTACTATGAATCCTAATAACAATAGTTTTGCATACCCTTCAGTTAACACAAGTTATATCTTCTCTGACGCGCTTAAAATGCCATCATGGTTATCATATGGTAAATTACGTGGTTCATGGGGTATCGTGGGTAACTTCCCAGATGCATACTTAGCGAACGTTGCGTATGGTCAAAATACATTAGGTAGCCAAGGCGGTAACCCAGTATTGTATACAAACATTCCAATGAACTTTGGTAATGATGCAATCAGACCAGAGCAAAAGAAAGAATTTGAATTTGGTTTAGAAACAAGATTGTTCAACAACCGTGTAACTTTTGAAGCGAGCTACTATAATGCACAAGTTGTAGATCAAATTCTACCACTTTCTTTACCAGCAACTTCTGGTGCAACTTCAATTTTAGCAAACGTAGGTACCCTTAGAAATACAGGTATTGAAGTTACTATTAGCGGCTTCCCAATCAAAAAAGCAAACTTTAGCTGGGAAACAGGTATCAACTTAGCTCAAAACCAAAATAAAGTAGAGCAATTAGCACCAGGATTAACGGAGTTATTGCACGCTGATTTTGATGGTAACGCTGCTCAATTAAAATCTGTTGTTGGTCAACCAATGGGAGATTTTTACGCACACCCTGTATTAACAAATGCTAAAGGTGAGCAAATTGTTAGACCTGACGGTATCTATGCAGTTGATCCTAATACGATGTACAAAGTAGGTAACGCAATGCCTAAATTAATTGGTGGTTGGTTTAACACTGTTAAGTATAAGAACTTTACTTTAGACGCGATGGTTGACTTCCGTTATGGTGGTTATGTAATGCCTACTGGTATTAACTGGATGATTAGCCGTGGTTTATTGGAAGAGAGCTTACAGTTTATGGATAAAGAAAGCGGTGGTTTATCTTACTACAAAGACAAAACGTCTGGTAAGTATGTACAAACCAATGCAACTGCAGGTCCTCAGGGCGAAAAAGTATTTAACGATGGTATGTTATTACCAGGCGTTAAAGCTGACGGTTCTAAAAATGATAACATTGTTCCTCAATCTTATTATTTCTGGAATACCTACAACTGGGGTGGTCCTCAGTATAGTGCATCTCGTTATGATTTATACATCGTAGAGAATTCATATGTTAAGATGAGAGAAATTACAATTGGATATAACATGCCAAGCAAAGTTGCTAGCATGATTGGTGCGAAAAAATTACAGTTCTCTGTATTTGGACGTAACTTATTTTATATCTATCGTACACTTAAACACTTAGATGCGGAGCAAACAACTGCGGGTTCACGTTGGGCTCAAAACCTAACCAACGCCGGTGGTAACCCTTCTACTAGAAGCTTTGGTGTGATGTTAAGAGCTTCTTTCTAAGGTTTAATATCTCTGAAAATTTTAAAAAAATTATATGAAAAAAATATTATTCATTTCAAGTTTAGCAGTAGCGCTAGCAGTTTCTTCTTGTAAGAAAACAGACTTCGCTGATAGCTATACCGATCCTTCTAAAATTGCGGTATCTTCTGTAGAGAAGCAATTTTCTGGATTCGTGAACTCAAACCTTGGCTATATCATGCCAGGTTACTGGAACTATTTTGTGGTTCAAAGAATTACCAACAACCGCTACACACAGTCTGTGGGTTGGTCTAATGCAACAGGTCAGTACATCCCTGGTGGTGGAGCTGTTTCTGATCATTGGAATTCTTATTACAACTTTTTGTCTCAATACAAAGAGTTAGTAAAAATCAACAAAGCTTTATCTCCTACTGATCAAGCAGACAGAAGAATTTTTATGATTGCTGCTACTATCTATTTCTATGATTATACACAGAAAATGGTAGACGTTCATGGAGATCTTCCTTGGTCTGGTGCTGGTATGTTAAGTGCCAACGGTGGAGATTATTTAGCTTCTTTACCTAAGTATGACAAAGCACAAGACATCTACACTAAAATGTTAGATGATTTAAAAGCTTTCTCCACAGAGTTAAACAGCTTAACGATTCCTGCTGCTATTCAAACAGCGTTTAATACCCAAGATTTTATCTTAAAGGGTAGCAAAGCACATTGGACTAGATACTGTAATTCACTTCGTTTAAGAATGCTTACGCGTGTTTCTGGTTCTACAGAATTAGGCGCAAGAGCTGCTTCTGAAATAGCTGCAATGGCTGCTGCTCCTGCAACATTCCCATTAGTTACTTCAAATGCAGAAAACGTTCAAATCAATGTATTTAGCTTAAACACACCAGTTGCTGGTAGCAACTTCCAAGGTGGTTTAGAAGATTGGAATGGTAACCTTGCTAGCGCAGCAATGATCAACCATATGTTAACCAATGGTGATCCACGTTTACCGGTATTATTTGAACCAGGTGATAAAGCTGCGGGTGTATACAAAGGTATCGATCAAACTGCTGCTGCTTCTGTAACAGATGCGTTGATTTTAACCAACACTGTTTCGATGTACAACCGTTCTACTACAAGTAGAAACTTATTTTTCCCAGGTGTTTTAATCAATGCTGCAGAAGTATCATTCCATTTAGCGGAAGCACATTTAAAAGCTGGTAACTTATCAGCTGCGAAAGATGCTTACAATAAAGGTATTGAGCAATCTACAGAGTACTATTATAATATTCGTAAGTTAACAACTAACACAACCAGCCCTGCTGTAGTGCCTTACACTGCTGCTCAAGTAACAGCGTATCAAACAGCTGCAGGTATCAACTGGGATCTTGCAACAACTACTGCTGCAAGACAAGCACTTATTTCAAATCAACGTTGGTTACATTACAATGTAATTCAACCATTTGAAAACTGGGCTGAAGTTAGAAGAACTGATTTACCAGCATTAAAATTCTGGAATGATGATGCAACTCCAACTAACGTAGCTCCGCCTACAAGATGGATGTATCCTTCTTCGGAAAACGTGTATAACAAAGCGAACTACGCTGCTGTTAGTGCAAACGATAAATCAACTAATAAAATTTTCTGGGATAAGTAATTGATCTACGAAAATTTTTAAGCATAAAAATAGCCGCTCGTGAGAGTGGCTATTTTTTTTGAACAACAGTGGTTGAAAAATTATTTATCAAACTGAACCCTAAATGCTTTAGGACAGCAATTTTTTGTTTCTTTAAATAGTTTATTAAAATTCGAAACTGATTTGTAACCACATGCATAGGCTACTTCCGAGATACTCCAATCTGTTTCAATTAAATATTTGCAAGCTTGTGCAATACGCATATCATTCAGGTATTCAACAAACTTTTTCTTGTTGCGTTTTTTAAATAGTCTACAAAAAGATTGCGGTGTTAAATTAGCAAGCTCTGCTACTTGATTTAATGAAATGGGTTGCTTGAAATTTTCATGAACATATTTATATACACTGGCAAGCCTATCAGCGCCATCTTTACTCACCGGTTTTGTATACCCTTCGGTAGTGATGAGTTCATTATCTTTTGCAGTAGAAATTAAATGCAACACTTCAAAAAGGCCAATAACGCGTTCAAAATCTTTTTGCGCTAACATCTTTTCTAATTTAGCGCCAATTTTTTTTCTGGTATCATCGCCTATTTTAATACCTCGTTTAGCTTTTTCAAATAGCGCTTTAATATTACTGGCTTCGTCTAACTCGTAAAAATCAGACCCAAATAAGTTTTTATTAAAATAAACGACAATGGCTTTTGCTTTGTGATTTTGCTGGCCATTATAGTAAGTTTCGTCATTTAACCAAACATGGGGAAGGTTTTCGCCAATAAATACCATGTCATCTTCTTTAAATGGCTCTATTTTATCTCCAATTATACGCTTTCCATGGCTCTCTTTTACCCATACTAGTTCTAGCTCGGGGTGGGCATGGAATGGAGCCATAAAATGTGGCTCATCTCTTTCTAGCACAGAAATGTAACTACTCGGGCTCTGTGTTATTTGTGTTTGAAGCAGTTTCATATAAAAGGCTTTCAGTTTGAATCAATGAAAATTTTCCTTATTAGCAATCGTAGTTAAATCTACCTCTATTTTAACAAATTTATTAAATTAATATTAACTATAAATTACTTAATATTAACATCTCGAATAAATAAATTTAACGATTTGTATCATTTATTTTTATGAATTTGTGGGTGCTGAGTAACATTTATTTCACTTTTTGACGTTTACTATTAAACTGTACTTAAATCATGATGCGGAAACTATTGTTGGTTTGTGGTTTTATTGTTCTTGCATTTGCCTCGATGGGTCAGGAGGTGTTTGAGGCGCCAAAATGTGGTTCAGATGCCTACCTGCAATTGCTGCGTAAAGATCCCATGTATGTTTCTAAGGAAAATGTATTGAATGAAAAAATTAGAGTGTGGGTAATGCAAGCTGCCGGGCAACGTAGCATCAAAATTTCTGAAAATAACATTGGAAACAATAATATGGTGGTTGCGCCTGCGTCTGTTCCGGTGGTAACGATTCCTGTTGTCTTTCATATTGTCAATCAAAATGCTGCTGCCATAACGGATCAAATGATTATAGATGCAGTAGCAGAATTAAACAAGGCATTTGGGCATATTGGTATATATGGAATAGATCCTATAGGAGCTGATACACGCATACAATTTTGTTTGGCTACTCGAACACCGAATGGCGGAAAAACCAACGGTATTGACCGTATCAATAGTTACTATCAAAATATAGACGTAGACTTAGAAAGCGGCAAGCTAGGGGCACTCTCTAATTGGAATCCTTCTAAGTATGCTAATATTTGGTTGGTTAATTCTATTCAGGGTGAAATTCAGCCTAGTGTTTTTGAATGTGGTAAATGGGAACGTATGGGCTATGGTGGATATGCTAGCGCTGGTGGTGGACTTGTAGTAAGTAGTTTGAGTACTCCACTTGTTGCACATGAAATGGGGCATTACTTATCTCTATTACATACTTTTCAGGGCACTAATTGTTTAAACAATGATTGTACCACCGATGGCGACTTGGTTTGTGATACACCGCCCGATAGAAGTATAAAAGGGTCTTCATGTGCTACACCAGAAAACTCCTGCAACACCGATACTATTTCTGGTCCATTCACGAGCGATCAGCCAGATAACATTTCAAATTTCATGGACTATGGAAGTCCTTGTCCATCTGTGTTTACGCAAGGTCAAGCAGACCGCATGATGGCGTTTCTAAATTTATTTAATGGCGGAAGTTTATTAACCAGTGATGGATGTGCTGCACCTTGTTCAGATAACGTAGCAGCTAGTTTTAATTTTGATGCCAACCCACATCCAATAGTTGGAAGTGCTGTTAATTTCATGAATACAAGTGTTGGCGCACTTACCTATGAATGGTATTTAAATGGCGCACTTGTTAGTACTGCAAATAATTATTCAAATACTTTTTCGGCAACAGGAACATATACAATTGAATTAAAAGCACTAACAGCTGTTGCAAGTTGTTATAGTACTTACACGGCTAACATTATAGTAAACTGTGGCGTAGATGCAAGGTTTTCTCCGGATAAAAGAATTATTGCATCTGCGGCTGGCGTATACAAAGATCCAGTAACTTTTTTAAATAAATCCTATGGCGCTACAACATATAACTGGTATGTTTCTGATGAATTAGGTGCCAACGAACAAATGGTGTCTACTAGTACAGATTTGTCATATGATTTTTTAAAGCCTGGAAATTACAAGATTCGACTTGTAGGAACTGCTGGTGCTTGTAGTAGCAATTCACCAACCTATACTTTACAAGTAAACAATCCAGCAGCTGATGGACAAATTAATATTTACAGTGTAAATTGTTATAAAAACGATAGTGTTAGAGTCGTATTTGGCGTGCGTAATAACGGCTATGATACCATACCAGCTGGTGTTTCCGTTAATTTTTATGATCGATACCCTTCTGTTCCAGGCCCTATAAAAATGCTGAATAGTTTTGCGACAGATCAAGTTATATTGGGCAAGTGCGAAAAAGTATATACCCATATTGTAAAAGCGCCAAGTTTAAATTTAGATTCTATTACACTTGTCTTTGATGAAGAAAATATTGTTACTGAGTTAAATGAGGCTAATAATAAATCTAGTAGAAAAGATTTTAAATTCAGGTTGTTTGTTACTCCAAATGATACAACGGTACTAGTCAATACTACGCTAATTATTAAAGACAGTTCGGCGCCAGATAAATTAGCATCCATTAAATGGTCGTCTAGTAAAGGTTTGTTAAGTTGTACCACCTGTTCAAATCCTGTATTATCTATAATAGACACAACGCTTGTTAAAGCAAGTGCTGTTAGTGTATTTGGATGTGAAGATTCTACATTTGCAACTATTAAAGTTTTTCCAGTAGATCTTTCTATAAGTAATCTAACTGTTCGATGTTATAAAACTGACAGCTTACAAATAACAAGCACCGTATGTTTAGATAATCAGTACACAAGTTTGTATAAGCCTACTCAAATTCGTTATTTTGATAGTGACAGCACTTTACCTACTAGTAAATTTTTAGGTGCGGTATGGATTGCCTCAACGCAGTCTTTTGCTGGCAACTGCGCAACGATTACACATGTTGTACGTAATCAAAATGTAACAAACGTGGTTGCTTATTTAAATAGTGGACTTGTGCCATTTGAAACGAATAGCACAAATAATAAAGTGAGTGTTGCCTATGTTCCTTTTTCGATTCGATTTAATCCTGTACAAATAGATGTGTATAGGGGTGAGCCCAATACTTTACTTCCTATTAATAGTGGTGATAAGGCAACAACCATTGTTTGGACACCACCTGCTGGTCTTAGCTGTACGGGTTGCTTGACGCCTGTATTAACCACAAACACCAATACTTTATTAAAGATTGTAGGAACAACAGCTCTATTTTGTAAAGACTCTGCTACCCTCCAAGTAAATGCATATTACAGATCCCATATTGCATTACCCAATGCTTTTTCACCCAATGGCGATGGCTTAAATGATGTGTTTTATGTGATTGCTGGTAAAGATGTAAAACAGGTAAAACAGTTTCAAGTATTTAATAGGTGGGGTCAAAAAATGTTTGAAAAAACAAATGGTAAAACCAATGATATCAATTTTGGATGGAATGGTTATTACAATGGACAATTAGCGGCTCAGGGTACTTATGTGTATCAAATTGTTATTGAACTTTTAAGTGGGGAATTGGAAATTCATAAAGGTAATATTAGCGTTTTAAGATAAGTAATATGAGAAAAATTAGTTTATTAATATGCCTGTTACTTATTAGGGGGTATTCTAATGCTCAAGATCCTCACTTTTCACAATTTTTTGCATCACCTTTAACCATCAACCCTGCCAATACTGGTAATTTTAGTGGATCGTTAAGAGCAGCATTAAATAGCAGAACGCAATTGCCAGAATTTAATAATGCCTACGCTACAAAAACAGTATCATTGGACGCGCCAATTTTGAAAAAGTATATTAGAGAAGATGACAAGTTAAGTGTGGGATTATTAATTTTATCGGATCAGAGCGGCAATAAATTACTCAATGATAATAATATAGCTGCATCTGTAAGTTATAGTAAAGCGCTCGATGAAAATGCCAATCATTCTATTGCGCTTGGTTTTCAGTTCAATTATAGCATGTACCGTTTTGATCCATTAAAAGCAAATTTTGAAGATCAATTGACCGCTGCAGGATTTACCGGTTCCTCCGCAGAATTAATTTTAGGAAATAATTTCACCAAAAACACCACTGATATTAATGCGGGAATTTTATATACAGGATCAACTTCTGATAATAATATATTTTATGTAGGTGCATCTTATTATCATTTTGCAAAACCTACCGTAGGCTTTATAACACCTACCTATTTTACAAATAGCAGGGTAAATGTACATGGCGGTGCCTATTTTTCTTTGTATAGTGCAGCATCACTTCATACCAGCTTTCAATACCAAAAGCAAGGTCACACCAACGAGCTTTTGGTGGGTGGAGCTTTTAGTTATTATTTGGGAACTGATAATGGACTTGAACTTTATGCAGGACTTTGGAGCCGAGTTACAGCAAGCATGATACCCTATGTTGGACTTGAATGGAATCACATTAGAGTTGGATTTACTTATGATATTGGTGCCGGCAATGCATTAGCTTCTTCGAAATTTTATCAATCTTCCGAATTTTCACTCATTTACATTTTAGATACCAAAAACAAAGCATTCAAACTAAAGTGCCCTAAGTTTTAATTTAATTCCTTTTGTGCCGCTAATACAGCATTAATGACTTGGGTAGTTGGAGGCATTTCTGTTTGCTCTAATATTTCAAATAGTGCACTAAATTTTCTATACAATGCAGGATTTTTATTGATTGTTTTTTTACGCCCTTCATAACAAATCATTGAAAGATCATGTTGTTTTTGTAAATCTTGTATACTCGTTTTTACACGTGGATCCATTTTAATTTGTAATGGCTGGGTATACGTTTTGCCGTTCACGTGTAGTGTTATCATGTATGAACCTGGCATGACCCATGGTGCTGTTGCATCCGGGGCCGTATTGTTTTTTACAGCCGTCATAGGATAGTTTACGGGTATATTGATGGGTGCATATTTTAGGTCCCATAAAAAACGGTGTGCACCAGCAGTAGCAGGTAAAATACTTTGCGGTCTGATCCAGTATAAAGGAATATTTACTGCTGGAATCGTATACAAACTATCATCACTTGAAAATGTTCTAATTATTTTTCCTTTTGTATCTGCAATATTAATTACAACGGGTCCGGTTGTAGTTGCTGGTAAATGAAAATCAATTACTGCGCCATCTGGCGGATTTAGCCCAGCTGGTTCTTCTGGCGGTAGTGGGGTATCTGTATTCATATTCCACCTTACACGAATAGCTGGCTGTGGTTTAAATAAAACCGTTTCTTTTGAAGTGGTATTATTGATTTGTCGCAGCGGTGTAATGTTATCTAAAATCCAAAAACTTCTTCCGTGTGTTCCTACAACTATATCATCATCTTTTATGACCAAATCTCTAATGGATGTTGCTGGCATATTTAATTGCAATGATTGCCAATTATTTCCACCATCTAATGACGTGTAAATAGCATTTTCTGAACCAGCAAATAGTAATCCCTTTTTTACACCATCCTCTCTTACTGCGTTAATAGGTTCATTGGGTAAACCTGATGTAATTAATTTCCAGCTAGCGCCGCCATCAGTGGTTTTATAAATATAAGCTTGTAAATCGTCGCATCTAATTCTATTGACTGCTACATAAGCGGTTTGTTCATCAAAACGGCTCGCTTCAATCATAGAAATTTTACTCCAAGCAGTTATAGCTGGCGGTGTAATATTTTTCCATGTTTTTCCGCCATCTTTTGTAATATGAATGAGACCATCATCGGTGCCAGCCCATAAAACATTTATATTTTGATAAGAAGGCGCAAGTGTATATACAACACCTCTGCGTGGCATTGTTTTTAATTGTTCTGTTGAATATACGCCAACGCTATTAGGGATATCCCATGCTTCTCTCGATAAGTCAGGACTAATGGTTTGCCAACTATTACCGCCATCCAACGTTTTAAAAATGACGTTACCCGCAAAAAATAATGTTTTATTGTCTACCGGAGAAAAAACTACAGGAGCCGTTCTCAAAAAACGAACTTTACCAGATCTTACTGGCTCAGGTGCAATGTTTTGAACTTGACCATTGCGCTTATCAAACTTTGTGATTTTTCCACCATAAATAATATTTGGATCAAGTGGATCTGGGGCAACATATCCATATTCTTCTACGCCAACTGGATGCCATTCTCTAAATGTGATATTGCCATCATTAGACCTGGATACAATACCTACAGAGCCACTTTCTTGCTGACCACCATATACATTGTATGGAAAAGCATTGTCGGTACTCACATGGTAAAACTGGGCTGTTGGCTGGTTATACCAACTCGAATAAGTTTCACCCCCATTTACGGTAACAATACCTCCTTGATCTAATCCAATCGCCATAATATTGGTATTGTTTGGATTGATCCAAATGCGGTGATAATCGTCACCACCTGGCGCACCTTTAATGCCTGTCCAATTTTTTCCGCCATTGATAGACTTCCACATTACAACGTTTGCAGAATAAACAATGTCTTCATTTTTTGGGTCACATTTTACTTCTGCAAAATCCGAACCCCTTCCCCAAAATCTTGCATCAGTAGTAAGGAGGTACCAATTTTCTCCAGCGTCATCACTTCTATAAATGCCTCCATTTTTTTCTGCATCAACAGTGGCATACATTCTGTTTGAATTACTAGGCGCAATGGTAAAGCCAATTCTACCTAAGCCATCTTTTGTGGTGGTTGGAAAACCATTTGTAATTTTTTTCCAATTTTTTCCGCCATCTACCGATTTATATAAACCACTTGCAACACCATTAAATGCACCATTTTCCCAAGGCCCTTGTCTAGCAGCCCAAAGTGTTGCAAAAACTATTTGCGTGTTATTAGGATCTATGGTAACCTGAACGGCACCTGTGTTTTCATCGATATATAAAACCTGCTCGATTGTTTTTCCGCCATCGATACTTTTGTAAACACCTCTTTCTTTGTTAGGTCCGTATGGATGTCCAAGCGCTGCCACAAAAATTTTATTTTCATTGTTTGGATCTACACTGATGCCACCAATTTGTTGCGCATCATGTAGGCCCATATTTGTCCAGGTTTTTCCTGCATCAATAGATTTATAGAGTCCATTACCAATAGATAAATCGGGTCTTTGAATACCTTCTCCACTTCCTACATATACTACATTAGGATTTGAAGGTGCAACTGCTACATCACCAACAGATCCTGTATTTTGTTGATCAAAAATGGGAAACCAAGTGTGACCAAAATCGGTTGTTTTCCAAACGCCACCATTATTAACTCCCATATAAAACACATTGGGTTGAGAAGGCACTCCGCACATACCCACTGTCCTTCCTCCTCGATGAGGACCAATCATTCTGTATTGTAAACCTTTAAGTAAACTTGGTTCTATTGTTTGTGCAGTGATACTTGCACCCACGAGTGTGAAGACAAGGACAACCAGTATAGATTTTTTCATGGATATTCTTTTATACCTTAAATGTAATAAAAAAACCCAGCTACACGTAGTAACTGGGTTTTAATAAAGGTCTAATTATTTCTATTGTACAAATAAGGTAACTATAAAGTAAGTGATGGCGGCAAGTGTTGCACTTACTGGAATAGTAAGTACCCATGCCCATAATAAATTGGTTGTTACGCCCCATCTAACCGCACTTAATCGTTTGGTTGCACCTACTCCAATAATAGAGCCGGTGATGGTATGTGTTGTAGATACCGGGATACCCATTTGACCTGTAAAAAATAAGGTAAAGGCACCAGCAGTTTCCGCTGCAACACCTTCTAGTGGCGTTACCTTAGTAATTTTTGAGCCCATTGTTTTTACAATTTTCCAGCCACCGCTCATGGTACCTAGTCCAATAGCTAAATAACAAGCAACAGGCACCCAACTTGGTAATTGACCAAAATCTTGAATACTTCCGCTAGCAATTAAAGCCGCACCAATAATACCCATTACTTTTTGAGCATCGTTACCGCCATGTCCAATACTAAATGCAGCCGAACTAAAGAGCTGTAATTTTTTAAACATGTTAGCAACTGTATATGCGGTTGGGGTTTTAACCTTTTCTACGTAGATATAAATTAAAATAAATAGTAGAGACGACATTAAAATTCCATAGACAATCATAGAATTATCAGCTTTGTCTATTTCGCCAGCAAATGATTTTTCGATATTAAATTTTTCAATCTTTTTCTTAACTTTTTCTACGTTCTGTGGCTTAATTGGATAAATAGCATTTACTGCTGTAATTGCAGAGTCCACAGAAATTGTTCCAGCTAAGTATAATTTTAGTGGCTCTTTGTATCCTTCCGTTTTATCTTTTGCAATATCATATTCAGCTTTAATTGTTTTGTCTGATGGTGCTTTAGACTCTAATACTAAGTAATCATTTGCGTTTCTTACTGCGTCTTTTAATTTACTTGTTGCAGCACTTTTTAACCAGCCACTATCATTTGCTATTTTGGCAATTGAATTAGCGCTACTGTTATCGTAATCGTCTATAAGTGGTTTGATATGATTATAATAAACAGTTGCTTTATCTAATTTTTCTTGGTTTAGTGAAAGCTTTGAGAGAAGACTACTGTCATTTTTTTTGGCTTCAAGCTCTTCTTTAATGCTTGCCACCTCTTTTTTATATTTGTCTATACCGTAAAATTTTTGAACGTTTTCGTTCATTTTATTGTTTTCGAAATTGTCAAATAATACAGCAGTACCAAGTGTTACAGCAATAATAATGGCTATTCGGATCCAAATATTACGCATAATGGTAACCACCGTAATAAATACCGAAATAATAATACCTATAATGGGGGCTAAAAATATAAATAGTACCGTCATTAAAATGGTATGGCTATCTACAATTTTTGCCCATGGATAGTTGATGCCTTTTACCATTAGTGCATGCGCAATAGCAGCCCCAGCAAATCCACCAATGAGTGTATGGGAAGAAGAGGATGGGATACCATACCACCATGTGAGTAGGTTCCAGAAAATAGCTGCTAATAAGCCTGAAAAAATAACTGGCAGTGTAATAAAATCTTTGTAAACTGTTTTGCTAATAGAATTGGCAACAGCATGATCTTTAAAAATAAAATAAGCAACTGTATTAAATAATGCAGCCCATAAAACTGCCTGAAATGGTGTAAGTACTTTTGTTGAAACGACTGTTGCAATTGAATTTGCTGCATCATGAAATCCATTGATGTAGTCAAATATTAGTGCAAGCGCTATAATGATAATTAATAAACTCATTATAATGTGGATTAAGCGTACTTGATAATAATAGATTCGATAACGTTGGATACGTCTTCGATTTTATCGGTTGCAATTTCAAGTACTTGATATATCTCTCTTTTTTTAATAATGATTTTGAAATCATTTTCTTGTTCAAATAATTTTTCGATACTCATATCAAAAACATCATCCGCCTGATTTTCAATGCTATTAACTTTAATCATAGCATCTGTCATTTCCTTGATATTTTTCATATCCCGAAGACCCATAACCGCTTTTTTGGTTTCAATTGTTCCTTGCAAAACGAGCTCTGTTAACTTATGAATACCTAAGTCGTTCGGATTAATTTTATAAAAATTGATTTTTTTTGCAGAAGCATAAATATAGTCTGCAATATCATCTAGAGAGGTGGCTAGGTAGTGAATATCTTCTCTATCAAAAGGGGTAATAAAATTCCTACCTAGTTCAGTAAAAATATTATGCGTTAAATCATCGTTTGTATGTTCTAATGTTTCTATTTGTGCTAGGATACTTGCTCTTTTGTCTGTATCTGCTTCATTCACCATTTCTTTGAGTTTGATGCCCATATGGTGTACGTGTTCGGCTACTTCTTCAAATAATTGATAAAAAACGCGGTCTTTTGGTAAGAATACTTTAAAAATAGAGTTAAAGTCCATGATTGAATTTTTTGTTTACAAATAACATTTTAAAGGTGAGAAAATCTGGTATCTAAGGACAAATAGGTGTATTATCAAATTGTTAATTAACACAAGTAACTGATATTCAATACATTAAAATATTTTTTGTCATCCTCGGGCCACTTGGTAACAATTCCGTAACATTCAGGTAACAATTTGTTAATATAGGATTTACAATTTTACGTCCGTAGTTAACAAAAAGATAATACATGACAGCTATCAAATCTATGTTTAAAGCCACTATCCTTGTTGCTTTAGCACTTGTTCTAACCAGTAACAATCTAGTAGCACAAATTAAGCAGGCCCCAAAGCAATGGTTTGAGTCGATTCAATTAAGGGGTTATTTGCAAGTAAGGTATAATCGTCTATTTGAGACAAATCCACTTTTAAAATGTGACCAATGTGATAAAAGTTGGGGTGAGAATGGTGGTTTTTTTATTCGTCGTGCACGTATGATATTTAGTGGTCAGGTAAATGAGCGTGTTTATTTTTATATACAACCAGATTTAGCGAGTAGTCCTTCTTCGACAGCTGGTAATTTTGCTCAAATACGTGATGCTTATGCAGATATCGGATTGACTGCTAATAATGAATATAGAATAAGAGTGGGGCAAAGTAAAGTGCCTTTTGGCTTTGAAAATATGCAGTCTAGTCAGAATAGATTGCCATTAGACAGAAATGATGCATTGAACAGCTCGGTTTCTAATGAAAGAGATTTAGGTGCCTTTTTTTATTGGGCACCAACTAAAACTAGAAAGTTGTTTTCTAGTTTGGTAAGTGATGGTTTAAAAGGTTCGGGCGACTATGGTGTTTTTGCGTTTGGTCTGTACAATGGTCAAACAGCTAACAAAGCAGAAGCCAATAATAAAGCACATGCTGTTGTTCGTTTATCCTATCCGTTTGAAATCAAAAATCAAATTATTGAAACTAGTATTCAGGCATATACAGGAGAATACGTTTTAACCGCCGACCAATTAAGTACTAATGTGAAAATAAACAAAACCAAAGCCTATTCTGATGATAGGGTGGCTGCATCATTTATACTATATCCAAAACCTTTTGGAATACAGGCAGAATACAATATTGGTAGAGGTCCTCAATTTAATAAACTCACAGACTCTATTGAAGTAACGAGCCTAAGAGGTGGTTATATAACGGCTTCTTTCAAGAAAAATGTCGGCAAACAAGTTATCATACCTTTTAGCAGGTATCAGTATTATAATGGCGGGAAAAAGCACGAGTTAGATGCTAGGGCTTATGAGGTAAAGGAGTTTGAAGTGGGTATAGAATGGCAGCCAAATAAAAATTTTGAACTTGTTACGATGTATACTATTTCGAATAGAAGATTTGAAGATTTTAAGATAAAAAATAATTTACAAAAGGGTAGCCTTTTAAGAATACAAGCGCAAATAAACTTCTAATAAAAAAAGCCTCCCATTTGGGAGGCTTTTTTTATTGGTATAACCTCACCCAATCAACTGTCATGTTTATGGGGAGCTCTTTTAAATTGGTGACTTTACCAGGCCAGCTACCTTCTAATTGCTGGTCAATAATTAAGTAAAAGGGTTGGTTAAAAGGCCATTGATATGTGTTACCATCTGCAACTTTTGGATAAGTGATCGTTTCAATACCATTAATGGCGTACACTAATTTATCGGGGTACCAACTAACACTATAGGTGTTATAGCCGGTTGGATCAATTTTCCCCGTATTAAATTTTTTAGGCGTTTCCTGCTTTAATGTGATGGTTGCATGATTGTGTGTTGTTTGATAAGCAAAACTATCATGGTTTAACCTTTCCATAATATCCATTTCTCCATTGTTTTGATTTGGATAAATATCTTTTTCGGAAAGCATCCAAATGGCAGGCCAGGCGCCATGTGCAGGATCTAATTTGGCGCGTACTTCGATGCGCCCATATTGAAATGCAAATTTATTGTAACTATAAATACCTCCGGTAAGCATAGGTCGAGGGTCACCATTAATGGTATCATTATTTACGATACCTCTTAATAAAATATTTTCTGCGTCAAATTGTACAACCCGGTCATCGGTGTCTGTGATATATCTAAAACAACCTGTATTATCTCTCCATTTTTCTTTGGGCATTTTCCATTTTGGGGTAGAAAATAAACCAATTTTACTCCAATGGGTGGTATCTAAATAACCTTTATTAAAATTATCTTCCCATACCAATTCCCACTTTGTTTGTTCGTTTCTTCTTTCTGGTTTTTGTATAAAAATATATGCCTCATTTTTATTGGAGTGCGAAGTATTCATTATTTCTTGAATCACGCGCATCCATGGATCTTCGTTGCTGTATGTTCTTTCCCCACTATTATTGGCTTTGCTTAGAACCCAATTAAATGTTTCCTTAAATTGAGGATATTTATTTATTTGAGTTTGCATCCATTCATTCCAATCAAAGCTTTCATGCAATTCATTGTAGGCCCACTTGGTTATTAAATTGTTGGCTGGCTGAAAATTTCTTATAGTGTTATAAATGCCAGGTTTAAAGGCAGTAATTTTTT
The DNA here is from genome assembly GCA_049418605.1 of Sediminibacterium sp. Classification (GTDB taxonomy): domain Bacteria; phylum Bacteroidota; class Bacteroidia; order Chitinophagales; family Chitinophagaceae; genus Sediminibacterium. The sequence continues at coordinate 27,538 of JBMSJE010000005.1, forward strand.
TAAGTAATGCTTGTGCACTATCTGATTGTTGCAAAGCATTTAAACATATGTATTGTAGATACTGTTCTAAACGGTTGTCTATATCTGCTTCATAGGGCTTACCGGCACCTAAATTTTCTGGCCATTCCTGCGCTTCATGAACAAATTGAATAGCGCTTGTGTAGTTTTTATCTTTCAGTGCTGCAACAGCTTGCATCATTTTTGCTTCCCAATACAAAGCTCTTCCATCGGTAGAGCCTTCAAATGGAATCACTTCCATTCTTGAAAGCAACTTATCACATTCTTTGTATTTTTTATTGAGTAGTAAGGATTTTGCCAGCAGCATATCCATGATAAAATTTTCTTGACTATTTGAATTCTTGAACTTTTCTACGATGGCAAGTGCTTTTTCATAGTCTTTATTTTGAATGTACAGTTGCGTAAGTAGTTTATGGTATCTCCACCCAACTGGGTCTAATGAGATGGCTTTTTGTAGATCCGCTTCTTTGGTGGTTAAGTTGGTCGTATTCCATTGAGCCCGGAGTCCGTAAACATGCGCATCTGTGGATGTTGAACCTAAATCCGTTAATATTTTTAGCGCCGCCGCTTTTTTATTTTTATCGTGTAAGAGCAAGGCTAAATAATAATTAGGTTTCCAGCTGGTGCTGTTTTGTGCAGCCCATTGTAAAATGGGTATCAATGAAGTTCTAAATGGAAATACTAGTATTGTAGAAGCATTATTTGCTTTATTTAGTAATTCATTTGCATGATTATTACTGGACCTTTGTAAATAGGCTTTCCAATAAATAGCGAGTGGATGGTTTGGGAGCGCCTCTAATATTTTAGCTACTTCCGATTCCATTTTTATATCTCCATAAAATGAAGCGAGTTCCAAGATAGACTCTTCGGGTAATTCATTTTTAAACACAAGTTTATTCGTAAACCATTTTACATGCAAATTTAAAGGCTGCTCTTTTTCAAGTTGTGTAATCAGTTGTTTTGCATTTGAAGAATTACCTAATTGTCTATTGGCCACAATTAGAAGTGCAACAGCGTCTGCATTATATTTATTAAAATCAATTGCTTGAGATGCGTAGGTTAGTACTTTGTCCCATCGTTTGTGTTGTGCATGTATTTTAGCAAGCTCTGTTAGTGCCGCTGACTTATATTCGACACTCATTGTTGCTATGCTAAATCCATCAATGGCATCAGCCTCTTTGTTTATATGAGCAGCACTTAATCCATAATAATAATTTGCTGCGCCATGGTGCGCATCAATAGAAATGGCTGTTTTGGAAATCTCAAACGCTTTTTGATCTTCCCCATTTCTGATGTATAGTTCAGCTAGTTTTACTAAGCCCATTAGATGATAGGGCTCTTTTGCTATTGCTTCATTTAGTTTGATTTCAGCGTCTGAAAACATTTTTTGATCCATCAACTCTTTCCCCTGAATTACAAGCCCTTCTGCGCTATTCCATTCAAATTTTGTAGGGGTTTCTAGTGGTCTAGAAAGTACATTAAAATTGGGATCACTTTTCCAACTGAGTTGTTGTTTTTTTAAGGAGATTGACAAATCATTTTTTCCAAATTCTATTTTAATGGAGTCAATGATTGTTTGTAGTGGTTTAGCATTGATTGCTTTTTTTACAATTGACTTACCATCTACGTGGATTTCTAGTGTATCATTAAAAAATGCCACAGGAGAACAATACCATTTTAAAAATCCATTTTCTATTTTTATGTTGAGGGCAGCAAATTCTCCAGCAACCACAATACCATTTGTTTTATTAACTGGATACCAATATTCTTTCCATGTGTCAGTACCATGTGGAGTAAATTCTACATGTTTAAATGGCGTAAAGCTGCTGTTTTGCGCATTTTGATTAAAGAGCCGTCCAGACTGTATTTCGGCGTACTGTCCATCGGTATCTGTGAGTATTTTTTCCCAAATCATACCCTGACGCGATAGTCCCCAAATCCAAATCTTTTTTCCTGCTTTATTATCGTAAGGCGCATAGCGTACCATGCCATAATTATCATCATGCCAATAAGCACCAAAAAAATCGGTTTGTTTTCCAATAACATGGTATGATTTGTAGGTACCAAAATTATTTTCTTCATAGAAATTGATACGCTTGCCATTGTCTTCATTGATTGGCCATGATGCATACTCACCTCCATGCCCAATATAATTTGTTCCTGGATAAATAAATTCTAGATTCCCTTTTGTTTTTATACCTGCGTTCATCCAATGGTAGTAGGGTTGACCAATGCTCGTATTATTATTCCAAATAGAATTTGTTGTAAAGTATGCTTTGTTTTTAGGTAGGTTAATTTCAATTTGCCAATTGGTTCTGGTTAATAAATCTAACACACCAATAAAGCAACTTACACTTCCATCCGCATTATTTTTAGTGCTATAATCTACGGGCGTGGCACAATTGGGTGTATGCCCTATAATTCCGTAATTGGCTTCGAGGCCACCACTAGTCCAAGGCCCGCGCATGGCAATATCCCTAAACTTTATAACCTTGTTGTTGTATAAAAATTCTTTGCCGGTAGTTTTATCAATTGCGGTCCAAATTTTACCGCCAATTTCTGGAAGAATTACAACTTTAATATAATCGTTTTCTAGTTCTACAACAGTCCATATTTTGTTAACGGGCTTATTGGTAAAACCATCAAACCTATAATAGGGATAAATAGCTGTTTGTGAAGCTATTGGATCCGGATCCGAAAACGGATACGTCACAAACGACTTTTTGTATTCTTTAATTGAAGCGGGCGCTTGGGCTATTGATTTAGTAAATGTAATAGCGGCAAATAGTAGCAATAAAAAAAGCGATTTTTTCATGGCATATAATTAAATATTAATGAATACTTAAATATAAGCCAATCCTTTGTAATTACGCCAATATAAGCGCCCGTTTACATTAGTGCTTTAACTCCGTTTTCAACTGCTGTATTAATTTGTTATTGATAGCTTTTACTGCACTAAGTATACGTTGATAACCAAAGTATCTTGAAATATAGACATTGGTTGCATAAACAAAATCGTCTGAAGTTAGTATGGATTTTGTGGATTTGAGTCCCAATAAAAACTTTCGATATTCTTTTGAGTCGGCAAAACCGTTTTCAGGGCCAAGTTGTTGATACATATCAGGGAGCCATCTTCTAGTATTGGCGCCATGATTAAATATTAGATACTTATCTAAATAATTTATTCCCACATCATCAAAAAGCTTATTGTTATCATATAGTTTTTTAAAAATAACCTCGTAGTAGTAAGACAAATTTGTTTTTAACTCTTTATTATCAACATAGCTAAGCAACCCACTTGATTGCATGTTTTTAAAGGTCGTATTATTGACAAAAAGTGTTGTATAGCTAGGGATAGTTTTAATATTGTAGATACTATCCAAGAGTTCTTTTTCAGAAAATTTACCAGTTTTGTACTTGTATAATATATGCGATAAAGTAATTAAGTTGATACCATTTTCAGCTTCTATAAATATGCTATCAATTTTTAAATTGTCTTGCTCTAAATCAACAATAATGGCCGCATAATTTTCTTGCATTCTGTGATCGATAATGCTATGCTCTCGATAATTTTCAGCAAAAAAACCAAGTGTAACTGCAAAAAAGAGCATAAAAAATTCTAAAAAATACTCACTAATTTTTTTCTTATGAGTAGGGTGGTGTGGGTGATGTACTTCCATATTTTAATGTGTGTTTTCTAATGCATCATGCTTTATTAGGTAGTTTCTTAGTAGCGTTAATAATTTGTGGCACTCCTTTTGTGTAGGCTCAATATAGTCTATATCGGTAGAAAGTCTAATTGTTTGAAGCATACCTAAAATAGCTATATAATTATCCCAGTCTAACTGATCTTTTTTCATTATTTTTAGATTGATAGGAATTGGCACGCTAACAACTATTTTATTGTCTTTAATTTTAAAATTATCTCCTGCAGCTCTATTAAAATTAAATTCAAAATTTTTTGTTGATATAGGATCTAACATTCTGTCTATGTAACTAAACTCTCTCTGTTCTCTTAATTTTAGACCACTACCAAAACTAGCATAGCGTTGAATAGCCGCTTTTAATTCGTCAGATTCTAAAAATTTTAATGTTCCTGAACTTTTTACTTCATCTAAAGCAAGTGTATTCATTTGGTATAACATTCTTCTTGTTATATGGGCATGAGCAGCATAAACTGCTGGTATTTCTTTGTCAAGTTCGTTGTTGTTATAATGGGCGTTAATAATTTCAAAACAACTGTCTTGCTTACTTCTATTAGTTCTAGTTCTTACATAGCCGATAGAGTCGTTGATTACGTCGACATATAAATTTTTGGCACTAATCAATGCTTTTTTTGTTTCTACATAATGCTCCCTAACATTTTCGGCACCATAACCTAGGGTAACAGCAACAAAAATCATTAAGCCTTCTAATAGATATTCTTTCCATGGCTTTGCATGGGTTGGAACATGAGGATGGTGATGTACTTCCATATTATTTGATATCTTCTTCTATTTCTTTAATTAATTCATTGGCTCTGTTGAGTCCTCTTTCATTCCAGTATAAGGTTTGTGCGTCCAATAATTTCTTTTCTTGCAATAAGTTTAAAATTTCTTGGTTGCCTTTTACATGTTGTTTTATACTCGCGCCATCAAAGCGGTAATGTGGCTGCTCTTGAATGGAATTAAAACTATATTTTACACTTGGTCTGATAATGGCAAATAGTTTTTGAACCAATTCATTTCCCATAGTTGTGGTTAATTTAAAATCTTCGTATCTATTATAGTTAATTATAATTTTTGAAAGTAATTCATGATTTTCGATGTAAGCTAATTTGCTAGTAGCTTTTAAAGATTCAAATTCTGATGTGTTGCTAGCAAAAAATGTAAAATCAAGGGCATTGGAAAGATAGATAGAAAGGGAATCGTCACTGATTTCTATTTCTCCTTTAGACCATGCTGTTAATTTGTCTTCGGCTTCAATAGCATTTTCATGAATGTTCACATTAAACTTAAAATCAGCAGCATCTCTTTTTATTTCTGCTGCAAGTCTTACAAGTGCTGCTTCTCCTTGTTTAGTATGCACATAGTGTTCTACCATGCGCTCGGCGACAACCGCCAATGAAATACTTAATAAAATAATAGAAACTTCTTCTATAAATCCTTTCAAAAATTTTGGACGATGTACTTCCATATTTGTTATTACTTATGTTCTGATTTTAATAATTGAATTAGTTTATGATTTTCAGCTTTTGCCAATTTGAGGGCTAATTGATATACAAATATTTGGTTATAATATCTTTGTAAATCGTAAATAAACTTTTCCGATTGTAAAAGATTTTTTGTTTCGTTTAAGCTTAGCATAAAATTTAAATAATTACTAGGCTTATTTAAATCATAGTTTGTTGAGTCAGTCCTCACTTTTCTTATGTAGCTTCCAATGCCAATCGGTAAAATTCCATTGAGTTCAGTGCCTACTTGGTCAAAAAAGCTATTATTACTTTCTATTCTTTTAAAAACCACCTCATAATAATAGGACAAACTAGTTTTTAACTCCTCTTCATCAACATAGCTAAGTAGTCCACTAGACTGCATATTTTTAAAAGAACTATTGTTTACATAGAGTGTAAATGTGGTAGCAATAATATCTGGAATAGATTTAATAGAATCCATTAATTGAGATTCATTGATGCGCTTATTTTTTGATAGATACAATAGATTCATGATTCTATCAAATGTATGAATTGACGCCTGCTCAGTTACTAAAATACTATCTATGGTAACTGCGTCTGCTTCTAAATCTTTTAAAATAGCAACTTTATTTTGCTCGATGCGGTGTTCAATAATAGTGTGCTCCCTTATGTTTTCTGCAAAAAATCCAAGCGTTACCGCTGCAAAAAGCATAATAAACTCGGTGACGTACTCTTTCCAGTTTTTTGGTTTGTGTGAGTGGTGGTGTACTTCCATATTAATATTTATTAGGCGTAGCTGGTATTGCTAAATGATAAGAATCAGAAATTGCTTTTTGTAATTCGTCGATTTTCTTTTCAATATTTTGAAAAAAATAACCGTTCATAAACGCTTTTAGATCATAATTTAAATTAAGCAATCTGTTGTTGTATTCAAGTAAATAATTTTTATCATAAGTCATTAATGTTGCTTTGTCATTTATGACTTTGTTTTTTACATCTAAGAAGTTTCTTCCATCAAAAATCTTGTAATTCATATTTTTAATATTGAATTTGTATTCATGGATACCAACTGTTTCAAATTCACTGAATAGTGCAATTAGCTGCCAGTACTCTGTAATTAAAGCAGCTACATTTTTTTCTTTTATGAGTCGCATACCACCAGACCTTAATTGAGCCGAAGTTCTATCAATAAATGTAGCAGGTCTACTACCTCCTACTCTTAAACTAGCACGGTACATTGTTTTAATGTTTTCTGGCGTCCAATTACCTTCCGACAGTAATGCTATGGCAGTATCAATATACTTTGTTTGGGTAATTGTATATTTTTTAGCTTGACTTAAATCGAATTTGTCTTTTGCCAAGTCTTCTAACAGGCTTTCCATATATTGAATTTCTCGCTGACCTTCTATATAATGCTCTCTTTGATTTTCTGCAAAAAAACCAAGCGTAACGGCAAAAAATAACATAAAAAATTCTAAAAAATACTCACTAATTTTTTTCTTGTGAGCAGGATGGTGTGCGTGGTGTACTTCCATAGTATTGAATTGAAATGAAAATAGACTTTATTTTTTTGCAGCTTCTAATTTGTGAAAGCTGATATAAGAACATAGTAGTAGACCAAAAAATACAACAGCCATTAATCCAAATGGAATAAATGGATCACCTACTGCTAAATGCGCTATAAGCGCAGAGATATACATGATGCCAAAACCTACGTAAGCCCACTCTTTAAAGCGTTTGGGTATGGCAGGTACAATCAGTAATACCAGTCCAATGAGCTGACCAATACTTATTTCAATAGAAAGGTAGCGTGGAATAAGTACATGCTTTGAGCCTTCAATAGCCATTTCTGAATTCATTTGCACCGCACTTAACGCAAACAAACAAATAATGCTAGTGCTTACCCAATAAACGATTTTTGTAGTTTTCATTTGATTTAATTGAAGTAATTAAAAGTAAGAAAAATCTTTAAGCATTACAATTATTTCAGATTTCCATAACTTACAATGATGCATCTAACTATTTTGAGAATATTTCTAAAGGTGCACTTTATGATATGTAGTGCTTTACTTGGCTATTTGTTCATCCATTACAAAATACCAGAGCAGGTAGTACGCTTCTTTAAAGGGTATTTTAAATTTTATTGATAGATTTGGACAGGATTGATGTTAGAAAATACAAGAATATTGTGAAGTTTGTCTACGCTAATCATTATTGGAAAGTGCAATTTGAAGGCCTTATTTTTATTTTATACAATAGGCCTTTGGCAGTGGTATGGCCTTAAATTACTTCGTAATAAAAAAAAGTCTAATTCTTAATCACTTTGTCATTGATTATTGATAAGTTTTTTCGAATAATTCTTACATTGTGTTTTAATCGAGAAACATGGAGTTAGTTGGTCCTATTAGTCAAGTAGTTACTTTAGAGAATTTGCCACTTAAAGGGCCTATTATTGATAGTGTCCTGCCTATAATTTCAAATGCAGGTATTGCTTTTGAAAATAGTAAAATAGTTGCAGTTCAAAATTGGGACTCATTAATTACTAAATATCCTAATGCTAAAATTACTGAACTAGAAGGCGATTATCTTGCTGTTCCAGGCTATATTGATTGTCATACCCATATATGTTTTGGAGGGACTAGAGCACGTGATTTTGCACTCCGAAATGCTGGTGTTTCTTATTTAGAAATAGCTCAATCGGGAGGTGGTATTTGGGATACTGTTACACAAACAAGAAAATGTACCGAAGAAGAATTAACCCAAATTGTAGCAAAAAATGCGAATAAACATTTACACTTGGGGGTAACAACCATTGAAGTAAAAAGTGGATATGGACTATCGGTAGATGAAGAAATAAAAATACTGCGTGCTATAAAAAATGGCAACATTGAAACTTCTGCTGATTTAGTAGCTACTTGTTTGGCTGCACACCTTAAACCAAAAGATTTTAATGGCTCAAACGAAGCGTACTTAAATTATTTGGTTACAAATTTATTTCCTGTTTTGAAATCTGAAAATCTTACAAATCGTATTGATGCATTTGTAGAGACTTCGGCATTTTCTGTAAATGAGATAGCTCCTTATTTACAAGCTGCAAAAGCATTTAATTTTGATATCACTATTCACGCTGATCAATTTACCACAGGAGGATCTGAAGTAGCCGTGCAATATGGTGCTATATCTGCAGATCATTTGGAAGCATCTGAAGACAAAGAAATTGAAGCATTAGCAAATTCAAATACCATAGCAGTTGCACTACCCGGTGCAAGCGTAGGACTTGGTTGCGCTTTTGCTCCAGCAAGAAAAATAATCGATAGAGGAGGCGCTCTGGCAATTGCGTCTGATTGGAATCCTGGATCGGCCCCCATGGGTGATTTGGTATGCCAGGCTTCCATACTTGCTACATTTGAAAAACTTACAACCGCCGAAGTGCTTGCTGGCATTACGTTTAGAGCAGCAGCAGCACTTAACTTATTTGATCGAGGAAGACTCATTGCCGGTAACAAAGCAGATTTTATTTTGTATTCCACTAATGATTATAGAGATATACTTTATTATCAAGGCTCTTTGCGCCCATCTAAAATTTGGAAATCAGGAAAATTAGTTAGCGCTTAATATATTTCATTTTTAAAATGATACACCAATGACTTTTAAGGAAATGATTTTGCAGGGCATACCAGATCAACTGCCCATTAAAAAATCAAGAGACGATAAGTATTCTCATGCACCAAAGCGAAAAGATATTCTTACGGTTACCGAAAAAAAATTAGCAATCGCTAATGCGCTTCGTTATTTTCCTGCTTCTTGGCATGCTATTTTGATAGAGGAATTTATAGAGGAGCTAAAATTATATGGTAGAATTTATATGTACCGTTTCATGCCAGATTATGAGATGTATGCTAGGCCTATACATGAGTATCCTGCAGTTTCTAAGCAGGTCGCAGCTATCATGCTTATGATTCAAAATAATTTAGATCCAGCAGTAGCGCAACATCCGCAAGAATTAATTACCTATGGTGGTAATGGTGCGGTTTTTCAAAACTGGGCACAGTATCTAATTACCATGAAATATCTAGCACAATTAAAAGATGCGCAAACCCTGCACATGTACTCGGGACATCCAATGGGGATTTTTCCTTCCTCATTTGACGCACCCCGTGTAGTTGTCACTAATGGTATGATGATTCCAAACTATTCTAAACCACAAGATTGGGAACGCTACAATGCCATGGGGGTTACACAGTATGGCCAAATGACGGCTGGCTCTTACATGTATATTGGACCGCAAGGCATTGTGCACGGCACTACTATAACTGTGATGAATGCTTTTAGAAAAAAATTAGGTGCTGGCGTAAGCCCTAATGGTAAAATATTTTTAACGGCAGGGTTAGGTGGCATGAGTGGTGCGCAACCAAAGGCTGGTAACATAGCTGGTTGTATCACTGTTTGTGCAGAAGTAAATTCGACAGCTGCAAAAAAACGTTATACGCAAGGTTGGGTTGATAAACTCACAGAAAATATTGACGAATTAATTGTCATGGTTAAAAACGCGGTTGCTAATAATGCTGTTGTTTCAATAGCTTATGTGGGAAATGTAATTGATGTATGGGAAAGATTTGACAAAGAGAATATCAATGTTGATTTAGGTTCCGATCAGACATCACTTCACAATCCTTGGGCTGGTGGTTATTATCCAGTAGGACTTTCATTCGAAGAGTCCAATGATATGATGGCGAATCATCCAGAACAATTTAAAACGGTTGTTCAAGCATCACTACGTCGTCATGCAAATGCGATAAATAAACACACTGCAAAAGGTACTTATTTTTTTGACTATGGAAATGCCTTTTTGTTAGAGGCCTCAAGAGCTGGCGGAGCTGTGATGTCAGAAAATAAAATTGATTTTAGATATCCGAGTTATGTACAAGATATTTTAGGTCCCATGTGTTTTGATTATGGTTTTGGTCCATTTAGATGGGTTTGTACATCAGGGAGCGACGCCGATTTAAAGTTAACAGATCAAATAGCCGCAACTGTCTTAGAGTCAATGCTAGTAGATGCTCCAGCCTCTATTGCACAGCAGTTACAGGATAATATTACATGGATAAAAGAAGCCGAAAAAAACAAACTAGTCGTTGGCTCTAAGGCTAGAATTTTATATGCCGATGCAGAAGGCAGAACTAAAATTGCATCTGCATTTAATGATGCTATTGCCAACGGCGATATTACGGCACCAGTTGTTATTGGTAGAGATCATCACGATGTAAGTGGAACCGATTCGCCATACCGTGAAACAAGTAATATTTACGATGGAAGTAAATTTACTGCAGACATGTCTATTCATAATGTTATTGGAGATAGTTTTAGAGGTGCCACTTGGGTTTCAATTCATAATGGTGGTGGAGTCGGATGGGGTGAAGTAAGTAATGGTGGATTTGGTCTTGTATTAGATGGAACGACTGCTTCAAAAACCAAGCTAGAAAGTATGTTGTTTTATGATGTAAACAATGGGATAGCACGCAGGGCTTGGGCTAGAAATAGTGGCTCACTCGAAGCCATAGAACGTGAAATGAAAAGAAGTCCTAATTTAACAGTGACCATGCCTAATTTGGTTGATGAAAATTTGTTACAGCATATTCAATAATTGTTATGAAGCATCACATTAATCCGTCTCATACGAATTGGCCGGGCCGTATTTCTGATAACAAGTTGTATTGGCATGAACTAGTTCAGCTAGTTGCTGATTTAGAAATCATAGGAAGCAAAGATGCTAAAATTGCATTGTTAGGTTACGCTGTTGATGCGGGTGTTAGAAATAATGGTGGTAGAAGTGGTGCTAAGGAAGGGTCTGATTGTATTCGAAAAATGTTGGGACCCCTTGCCAATCACTTAAACAACAACCTATCTATTTATGATTATGGAAATATAGTTGTAGAAGATAACAATATCGATGCCGCTCAATTATTGATGATCGATACCATTTATGCTTGTTTACAAGCAAATCATTTGCCCGTTATTTTAGGAGGTGGCCACGACGCAGCTTATCCGCATTTTTTAGGTATTCAAAAACACCTTGCAAATACTGGCGAAACCGTTGGTATTATTAATTTTGATGCTCATTTTGACATACGACCATTATTAGAAGGAAAAGGTCATTCCGGTTCTCCTTTTTTGCAAATAGCACATCAATTTCCATCGCTATTTAATTATTTAGTTCTTGGTATTCAAAGGGCATCCAATCCAAAAACACTTTTTGAAACGGCATCTGATATTGGTTGCGATTATTTAGAAATTGAGCATTTTAACCTTGCTCATTGGACACTTGTAGAAACTACCATTACTCGTTTTTTACAATCCGTTGATAAGGTATACGTAAGTATAGATTTAGATGGATTTTCTTCGTCGTATGCACCAGGCGTTTCTGCGCCGTCACCCCTTGGATTTTCTCCCGAAATTGTTTTTAAATCACTGGATTTAATAATTCAATCAAATAAGTTATTAAGCTTTGATATCGTTGAATTAAATCCTGTATATGATCAGGATAATGCCACTGCACGACTCGGAGCAAGATGTTTAGAATATATTGTTCGTAATCATTACCGATAACAAATACTTTAGTGTCCAAAGCTGCCTTTAAATGCAGGTACATGTACAAGTTCTACATTGATATTTTTATCGCCAGCCGTTTCTTTAAAATTATAGATGATTTCTAAAATATCTAAATCTATGTAGTGCGCATTAGAGCCATCAATAATAACATGACTTCCATTTTCTATTTCAGATAATTTAATAGCTAAGCTGCCCTTATTTAAGAATGTTACATGCTCAGTTAAACGAATGGTCATTAAGCCACCTTCTTTTTGTTTGTCTTGATGAATTAAATAATCTCTTCTGTAATTAGCACGTAAAATATAAAAGATAGCTACTACCATACCTAGCGCAATACCTTTTAATAAATCGGAAAATTGGATGGCTACTACCGTTATAATAAAAGGTATAAATTGTTCCCAACCCAGTTTATACATTTGCTTAAATAAGGAAACCTTGGCAAGTTTATAACCCACCACTAGTAAAACAGCAGCAAGGCAGGCAAGTGGTATTTTATTGAGTATCGTAGCCAATAAAATTACACTTAACAATAAAAATATACCATGAATAACAGCTGATAATTTTGTTTTGGCACCTGCATTTACATTGGCAGAAGTTCTTACAATTACAGCAGTTACTGGAAGTCCACCAATTAAGCCAGAAATAACGTTGCCTAATCCTTGTGCTTTTAATTCACGGTTGGTTGGTGTAATTCTTTTTTGAGGATCTAATTTATCACCCGCCTCTGTACTAAGTAAACTTTCAAGACTTGCAATAATGGCAATGGTGACAGCTAGTATATATACTTTTGGTTGTAAGAATCCTGAAATATCTGGAAACGTAAACTGTTGTGCAAATTGCTCAATTGAATTTGCAACAGGAAGTTTTACGAGTTGTGTGTCTACCAATTGTAAGGCAGGATTGTAAATGCCCATGAACTCGTTGATGCCTGTACCTACAATCACTGCTATGAGTGCTCCTGGCACCCATTTACTAATGGCAAATTTTTTAACAAAGGGTAAATCCCAAATTAAAATAATGCCAATGGATAACGAAGAAATTATAATCGACATAATGTGATAGGGTGTTGCTAGTCCTTTAACATAACCAACAGCAATAGGTGCTTGTTTTAAAATTAAAATAATACCAATAGCAGCAAGCATCCCTTTAATAACACTCGATGGAAAATAATAACCAATCACACCCGCTTTTAAGTAGCCTAAAATAATTTGTAGCACACCTGCAATTACAACCGCTAATAAGAAGAAGTTATAATTTCCAAGATCATTAATTCCATTTAATACAATAACAGTTAAACCAGCTGCCGGACCTGTTACACTTACGTTTGAGCCACTTGCTATGGCAACTACAATGCCACCAACAATACCTGCGATGATACCAGAAAATAAGGGGGCTCCCGATGCCAGTGCAATGCCTAGGCATAGTGGCAGGGCAACTAAAAAAACAACAAGACCCGCAGGTAAATCTTCTTTTAAATATTTGAATGTTAGTTCTGGCGCTTTATTTTTCATAATCTCTATTATATATCTTGTATAATTTTTAAATGGTGGTTGGTGTGTACTTTAAAAAACCTCAGTGTTTTAGGCACGTCTAGATCACCAAAAATAGGGTGGGTAAAATATTTATTTTGATGTGTAGAGGCGAGTGTTTGCAAATTGGCCTTTGCACGTTCAATTTCTTCAACAATTTCGGCCCTCGTAATTGTATTTTTAGGAATTACAATGTTGGGAGCTTTTGCTTTACCCCTCGGAATCTTATTAGTGAACATTATCCATTGGTAAAAGAAGCTAAATTTTGGTTTAGCTTTTGAAGGATCTGAATGAATAATGGCGTTTGTTATGGTATTGATTACTTGACAGCTATGTGCAATATGCCAGCCAATGGATTCACTAGAAATGGTGTTATTTAGTTTTTGATGCAATTCTAAATAGCTTTCTAGCTTGGTTAATAGGGCTATATTTTTGTTTAAACTGCTGCTCGCCATGCTATAAATATAGCTATAATCCTTCTTTTTCCCAATTACATAAACGCTTTATCTAAATCCGTAAATGTGCCCAGTTTATAAGGTTCAACTTTGCAAAAAAATAAAGTGATATGTGGGCAAAGAGCATCCTATTTTGGCAAATATTGAGTCTTATATTTCCTTTATTTACATCAGCGCAACAAACCAACGATAGTTCACATATTAAATATTTACCTGATGTAACGGTTGTTGGAAAAAATAGCAAGAGCGACTATGCACAAATGCCGGAAATTGTTGGCACCAATATTTATGCGGGCAAAAAAAATTCCCTCATCATTTTAAATAATGTACAAGGAAATGTCTCCACCAATAATATGCGTCAAGTGCTTTCTAAAGTGCCGGGTATTCATATTTGGGAAAGTGATGGAAGCGGCATTCAAATTGGAATTGCGACGCGCGGGCTTAGCCCCAACAGAAGTTGGGAATTTAACGTGCGTCAAAATGGATACGATATAGCAGCAGATCCTTTTGGTTATCCCGAAGCTTATTACAATCCACAATTACAAGCTGTACAACGCATAGAAATTGTTAGGGGGCAGGGTGCGTTACAATATGGCCCACAATTTGGTGGCCTAGTCAATTATATTTTGCGTAATGGCAATGAGTTTAATAAATCAGTTGTTTTTGAAACGCAGCAAACCATTGGTAGCTATGGACTTTTTAATAGTTACCATGCAATAGGTGGAAAAAAAGGCAACACACATTATTATTCATTTTTTGATCATAGAAGCGCCAATGGTTGGCGCGAAAATAGTAATTACTATACCAATTCTGGCTTTGCAACAATCACCCATCAATTTAAAAATAATGTAGCGATAACATTTGAACTGATGCATTCCCATATGCGCAGTAAACAAGCTGGGGGATTAACAGATCAGCAAATCATAATAAACGCGCAGCAAAGTGAGAGAGGAAGAAACTGGTTTGATATTACTTGGACGACACCTGCTATCATAGTGAATTATGAATTGAATAAACAAACCAGGTGGAATACAAAACTATTTGGTACCATTGGTAACCGCAATAGTGTTGGGTTTATACAGTCTATTCTAGTAAAAGATGTTATCAATCCTTCAACAAATAGTTATGCAAACAGGGTTGTTAATATAGACCGCTACAGAAATTTCGGGTTGGAAAGCAGGTTTATAACAGCCTATCAATTAGGCAAACGGGAACACAATATTTCATTTGGTGTTAGAGCTTACACTGGAAATACGCATAGAGATGCAGAAGGTAAAGGGACCGAAGGTTCGGACTATGACGTTACCGTAGAAGCAGCATTTCCAAATTCAATTTCATTTACTTCAAAAAATGCAGCTGCATTTGCAGAAAATATTTTTAGACTAAATAATAAATTCATGCTGATTCCGGGTGTGAGAATCGAGTATTTGGAAGGCGCAGCTGCAGGACGTATTGGTTTTGATACAAATGGATCTAGTATTGAACTACAAAATATAAGAAGAAGTAGAAGTTTTGTAATGGCTGGTATTGGTGCCGAATATCATGTAGGGACATCAACAGAATTTTATGCAAATATCACACAAGCGTATCGTCCTATTCAGTTTGCAAATTTACAAGCACCTCCTGGCACAGATATGATAGACCCAAATTTAAAAGATGCACGTGGCTATAATTTTGATATTGGCTACAGGGGTACATTTAAAGGCATATTAAAATTTGATGTTAGTATTTTTCATTTGCAATACAATAACCGAGTTGGCGTTATTTCTACCAATGGCGCAGTTAACCGATTGGTTACAAATGTTGGAAACAGTAAGAGCAAAGGGTTTGAAAGTTATATCGAGGGTATGCCCATTAAAATTTTTGCAAAAGATTCAAAATTCCATTTGATTGTTTTTACATCTTATGCGTACACTGATGCAAGCTATAGCACAGATCATAAACTCGCCGCAATTAAAGGAAAGAAAATTGAAAATGCACCCAACCATATTATAAGAAGTGGCATTACCCTTGGCGTCAATAAATTTTTGTGTACTACTCAAGTAAGTTATGTGGGTGATTCATTTAGTGATGCAAACAATACCCTTGCGCCATCATTTAATGGTACTGTTGGGTTGATTCCTTCATACACTGTCACTGATCTTACGTTTTCTTATAAATTTAAAAAAGGGATAGTGTGTAAATCGGGCATCAATAATTTATGTAACCTGGTTTATTTTACAAGAAGGGCGGGTGGTTATCCTGGACCTGGGGCATTACCAGCAGATGCAAGATCTTTTTTTATTACAATGAGTGCTACATTTTAATAGCATAATATTCATTGGTCTATTTTTTTCGAAGTTTGTAAGAGTGTATCAATTTTATCAATGAGTAAATGAATGGTATTATTATTTACATTTTCAACTTCTAGTCCTGCTTTGATACCACCAACATGATTAGGTGTTGTCATCAATTCATAAAAACTTAAATTGAGTGCTTCTGCAATTTGTTCTATACGATCAACCGAAATATCTGTTTTCCCCGTTTCTATTTGACTAAGTGCACTTGGGGTGATTTTTAATTGTTGAGCAAGAACACCTTGCCTAATGCTCAATGACTCTCTGTGTCTGCGTATATTTCTGCCAATTATCTCTTTTACTTTCATAAATTAAATTAAATTAAATGTAGCTTAATTGTTGAATAAATTTTTTTATTCGATCTGCTTTTTATAATATATTGATATTCAATAAATTAAATAATTATATATCATTTTCTGAATATTATTTTCAAAAATAATATAATTAACGTAAAAGTAATTTAACCTCTAATTAACCAAAATTAAAAACGATGAAAAAACTAACTGTTTTTTTGACGTTTGCTTTGCTGTTAATCGCACAAGCGAACGCTCAATCTCCTCGAACAGTTACCGGGAAGGTAACCGATAACAAAGGAACACCACTTAGCGGTGTTACAATTAGTGCTGTTGAGGTCAACAAAAATGCACTATCAGACAACAATGGATCTTTTTCAATTCAAGTTTCTGAAAAAGTTAAAACATTAAAACTTACTTATGTTGGATTTGATTCTAAGGAAGTAAGTATTAGTGGTGTATCAAAAATTACCGTTTCACTTACACCAGAAGATAAAGCTTTGAATGAAGTTGTTGTGGTTGGATATGGTACTCAAAAGAAAAGAGATATTACTGGTAGCATTGCAAGTGTAAAAGGTGAGGCGCTTGCAAATAAGCCTACACAAAGTTTTGAACAAGCTTTGGGTGGTAGAGCTGCTGGTGTGCAAGTAGTAATTCCAAGTGGAGTATTAAATGCGCCACCAGTTTTAAGAATTAGAGGAGCAAACTCTATTTCATTATCATCTTATCCACTTATCGTAGTTGATGGTGTGCCAGTATTTACTGGTGATGGTAGTTCTACAAGTGCAGCAGGTAACGTTTTATCTTCTATCAATCCAAATGATATTGAAAGTGTAGACGTAGCAAAAGACGCTGCTGCAACTGCTATTTATGGTAGCCGTGCTGCAAATGGTGTATTATTTATTACCACTAAAAAAGGTAAGCCGGGTCGTTCAAAAGTAACATTGGATAGCTGGATTGGATTTAGTAATCCGCAGCGTTTACAACAAGTACTTGACGCACAACAATACACTGATTATAAAAACGAAGCCCTAAGAAATGCGGGTACTTTTAATGCTGCAACCAATGCGTTTGCAACAACAGTAGGTGCTGATGGAAAAATAATTAACACCAATTGGGCAGACATCGTTTACCGCCAAGGTTTGCAACATAGTAATACCGTTAGTTTATCTGGTGCCAATGAATCTACAAGCTATTATTTTTCTACTGGTTACACAGAGCAAGAAGGTATTATTAATAGAAACGATTTTAAGCGTTTAACTTTATTAATGAACGTAGACCATAAAGCAGGTAAGTTTTTTAGTATGGGTGGAAAAATCCAATATACCAGCGATAAAAATACCGCTGCTACAAGTTCTGGATCATTAGGTGATGCATTTGCAACAGCAGGCTTAGGTCGTGTGGCTTTAATTACTGCACCTAACGTTGGCCCATTCAATGCAGATGGTTCTTATAACCAAGCGCCATATACCTCAGCATCTGGTGTAGCGCATGCATTACAATCAGATATTACG
>JBMSJE010000006.1:0-44732 GCA_049418605.1 Sediminibacterium sp.
TGCTACTATTTAAAGGTAAAACAGATACCACAAAAAGAGTTACAGCAAATGTTGAGCCAGTTCAAAAAGATACCATTGTAAGTTTTAGCACAAAAAAAGGAAGTATCAAGTTTGTATCACCTACAGACGCTGATGTGAGCGCTATTAACAACGAAGTGTCTAGTAAAATAAGCGCGACAGGCGATATTCGTTTTAGTTTGTTATTTAAAGGATTTCAATTTAAGTACGCAGAAATGCAAACGCATTTTAATGAAGAATATATAGAAAGTGAAAAATACCCAAGGGCTAGTTTTACGGGGACGATACAAAATATTAAAAGTATTGACCTCACCAAAGATGGCAACTATACTGCCAAAGTTGTTGGGACTTTAACCATGCATGGTGTAACAAAACCAGTACAAACCTCCGCAACCTTAAACATTAGTAAAGGTAAAATTGCCGCTACTGCCACCATTAGCATCAACATGTCTGATTTTAAGATTGATGCTAGCGCTGTTACCGAAACAGTAGACCTAGAAATTAATTGTAATTACACACAATTATAGGGTTTTACGTATCTTTGCGTCCTGCACAGGCGGATTTGTTTATTGTTCAGCCTGTACATTCGAGTAGAACCCTACTTTCGAACAAAATCGAACTAATAAACGTATGATAGCATCGCCCCCCTTAACGCTCCCTACGTTTTTAGCAAGATCATGTAATAAGTGGAACAACCATTTATAAATTATTAAGGAGATGCGTATTAAAAACGAATTAGAACACAGAATTTTAGTAATCGATGGCGCCATGGGTACCATGATTCAGCGGCACAAATTAGAAGAAGCCGATTACCGTGGTGAACAATTTAAAAATTGGCACACCGATGTTAAAGGCAATAATGATATGCTATGCATTACGCAACCAGACATCATTGTAGGTATTCACAAACAATATTTAGCAGCAGGTGCAGATATTATTGAAACCAATACGTTTAGTAGCACTACTATTGCGATGGCCGATTATGATATGCAGGCGTATGCGTATGAATTAAACGTAGCAGCTGCAAACTGTGCAAGACGTGCGGTAGAAGAGTATAGTTTAGAAAATAAAGATGCTAGCCCAAAATTTGTAGCAGGAGCAATTGGTCCATTAAATAAAACACTCAGCCTTTCGCCAGATGTAAACAATCCAGGGTATAGAGCCGTAACTTTTGATGAAGTAGTAGTGGCTTACAAAGAACAAATAAAAGGACTCGTTGACGGTGGCGTAGACGTACTACTGATCGAAACTATTTTTGATACCCTCAATGCAAAAGCAGCCATATTTGCTGCCAAGGAATTTTTTAGAGAAAATAATATTCCTGAACTGCCTATCATGATTAGCGGTACTATTACAGATGCATCTGGCAGAACCCTAAGCGGTCAAACATTAGAAGCATTTTATACTTCTATCAAACACGCCGAGCCATTAAGTGTTGGTTTAAACTGTGCATTAGGTGCTGCTGAAATGCGCAGCCACATTGAAGAGTTAAGCCAAATTGCTTCATGTTACACATCGGCATACCCCAATGCAGGACTTCCCAATGCCATGGGTGAATATGATGAAGCGCCGCACCAAACAGCACACTTTATTGAAGAGTGGGCGCGTCAAGGATTTGTAAATATTGTGGGTGGATGCTGCGGCACAACGCCAGATCATATCAAACATATCGCAGACCATGTTAGAAAATTGGCACCCCGAAAAAAACCAACCCTAGCTACCTCAATTGCTTAAGCACAACAAGATTTTTATGAGTTCAACGATAACGATACAACCCTATTTAAGACTAGCTGGACTTGAGCCACTCGTAATTAGACCCGAAACCAATTTTGTAAACGTTGGAGAAAGAACCAATGTAACTGGGTCTAAAAAATTTGCACGTCTCATTAGAGAAAATAAATATGAAGAAGCTTTATCTGTTGCTAGACAGCAGGTAGAAAGCGGTGCACAGGTGCTGGATGTAAATATGGACGATGCTTTACTAGATGGTGTGGAAGCCATGACTACATTTTTAAACTTATTACAAAGTGAGCCGGATATAGCGCGTATTCCAATCATGATTGATAGCTCTAAATTTGAAATTATAGAAGCCGGTTTAAAATGTGTGCAAGGAAAATGTATTGTAAACTCTATCTCTATGAAAGAAGGAGAAGAGAAATTTATTGAACAAGCATTTAAGTGTAAAGCCTATGGTGCCGCTGTTATTGTAATGGCATTTGATGAAATAGGACAAGCAGATACCAAAGACCGAAAAATTGAAATTTGTCAAAGAGCCTACAACATCTTAACAACAAAAGTGGGCTTCCCACCAGAAGACATCATTTTTGATCCTAACATTTTTGCAGTAGCAACAGGTATCGAAGAACACAATAATTACGCAGTAGATTTTATTGAAGCGACAAGAGAAATTAAAAAAAGAATGCCGCTCACCAAAGTAAGTGGTGGTGTATCTAACGTTTCTTTTTCATTTAGAGGCAATGACCACGTAAGAGAAGCGATACATTCGGTGTTTTTATTTCATGCCATTAAAGCGGGCATGGGTATGGGTATTGTAAACGCTGGACAGCTTGTGGTGTATGATGAAATTGAACCAACGTTACGTCAACTCTGTGAAGACGTACTACTCAATAAAAACAACGACAACAACGAGGCCACCGAAAAATTAATTACACACGCCGAAACCGTTAAAGCAAAAGGTAAAGTTGAAATGAAAGATGAGGCTTGGAGAAATGAACCGGTAGAAAAAAGACTCGCACACGCACTCATTAATGGTATCACAGAATACATAGATGCTGACACCGAAGAGGCGAGACAAAAATATCCGCAGCCACTTGATGTTATTGAAGGACCGCTCATGGATGGGATGAATATTGTGGGTGATTTATTTGGCGCCGGTAAAATGTTTTTACCACAGGTTGTAAAAAGTGCGCGCGTAATGAAAAAATCGGTGGCTGTTTTAACGCCATTTATAGAAGCGGAAAAAGAAGAGCGCAAACAAGCACATTTGGCAGCAGGTACAACCAATACAGAAGCCGCAGGTGCTGCTAAAATATTACTCGCTACCGTAAAAGGCGACGTACATGATATTGGTAAAAACATTGTAGGTGTTGTACTTGGCTGTAATGGATATGATATTATTGACCTTGGGGTAATGGTACCTACCGATAAAATTTTAGAAGCGGCACAAAAAGAAAACGTAGACATCATTGGACTTAGTGGGCTTATTACACCATCACTCGATGAAATGGTGCATATCGCAAAAGAAATGAAACGTAGGGGCATGAAACAACCGCTACTCATTGGTGGCGCAACCACATCTAAAATACATACGGCTGTAAAAATTGCACCTGAGTACCAAGATGTGATTCATGTACTTGACGCTTCTAGAAGTGTAACCGTTGCAGGTTCTTTGTTAAGCAAAGATCAGCAAGCTGCATTTTTGAGTGATACGCAAAATGATTATGCCAAACTCAAAGATCAATTTGACAATAAAAAGCCAACCAAAGAATACCTCGCGTATCAAGACGCACGTAATAATAAAATGGCTATCGACTGGGACACCTACCAACCCGTTACACCAACCTATACAGGCACTAAGCTGTATAAAAATGTTGATCTTTCTATATTAAGAGACTTTATAGATTGGAAACCATTTTTTATTACCTGGGAAATGCATGGAAATTTTCCTGCCATTTTAACCGACGAAGTGGTTGGAAAAGAAGCGAGCAAATTATACACCGATGCCAATGCATTATTAGATACTATCATTACAGAGCAGTGGTTAACTGCTGATGGTACCATTGGATTTTGGCCAGCTAACAGTGATGAGGATGATGTAACTGTTGTAGCAGATAAGCCTGTAAAGCTTTCTTTTTTAAGACAGCAAATTAAAAAAGCACCAGGTCAACCTAATTTTTCATTAGCAGACTTTATAGCACCTACTTCGAGTAAGAAAGAAGATTTTATAGGCGCCTTTGCAGTGACAATAAAAGGTATTGAAAAACATATTCAGGCTTTTGAAGCGCAGCATGACGATTACAATAAAATAATGTTACAAGCCCTGGCAGACAGGCTTGCAGAGGCTTTTGCCGAATACCTACACCTACAAACAAGAAAAACAGATTGGGGTTATGCACCATCAGAACAATTAGATAACGCAGCACTCATTAGCGAAAAATATGTGGGCATTAGACCGGCACCTGGCTATCCTGCCTGTCCCGACCATACCGAAAAATACAAGTTGTTTGAACTCTTAAACGTAAAGGATGCTATTGGCATTGAGCTTACCGAAAACTTAGCCATGTATCCTGCATCATCTGTGTGTGGATGGTATTTCGCAAATCCACAAAGCACGTATTATGGTCTTGGAAAAATTATGCAAGATCAATTACAGGATTATGCAACCAGAAAAAATATGCCACTAGAAGAAGCAGAACGCTGGCTTAGACCCGTGCTTGAATAATATTGTAATCCATTATACTTTTTCAAAAAGCCACCAGAGTCTTTTGCGTGGCTTAACGGTATAATTTTTTTTGACGTAGGCTTGTATATATTGCATCGCTTCATCGATATCATCTGTAAAAAGCATGAGTTTTTTATCTTCTGGCGATATCGTGCCTTTTACGATCATTGCATCAACCATATCCATTACCGGCCTAAAATATTCTTTCCCATAAACCACTATAGGAAAATCGTTAATCACGCCTGTTTGCGCAAGGGTTAATGTTTCAAAAAATTCATCCATGGTACCAAAGCCACCGGGCATAATCACAAAAGCGTAAGAATATTTTACCATCAATACTTTTCGAATAAAAAAGTAATCGAAAGTGATCCATTTGTGCATATACGGGTTGGGCTGTTGCTCAAACGGAAGCTTAATATTACAACCCACCGATTTTCCGCCCGCCTCCATAGCACCTTTATTAGCTGCTTCCATAATACCCGGACCACCACCTGTCATGGTGGTAAAGCCAAGTGCTGCAATGCGCTTGCCAAACTCAGTGGCCGCTTTATAGTAAGGATGATCGGGCTGATAACGCGCAGAACCAAAAACGGTAATACATGGGTCTAAAAAGTGCAAAGCTCTAAACCCTTTAATAAACTGCGTTAAAATGTCCCAAGCAAACCAAAGTTCATTTATACGTGGCTTAGGGCCATCTAGATATACAAACTCTTTTGCGGGTATGATTCGTTCTGTATTTTCCATAATGATCTTACAATGATAACGAATGGCTTGTAATAAAATTGTTAATAATAAAGGACAGGTTGTAATTTAGCCATTTATGAAAAGACTGATGTATATATGCCTGCTATTACTTGCAGGTTACCAGGCACCTGCGCAAAATAAGGTAGTTGTAGAGGCCATCAGAAGCTTTTCTATGTTTGGCCCTAGCATGTACTATTTGGAGGATCCTTACGTGCAGCAAACAATTCAAACTAGACTTGGTGCATTTCTACGTAATCATTATAATCTTGATTTAGTAAACGAACCGCTTCCAATTATAGTATACACAGATCCGGAATCTCTAATCAATAAAAAGGCAACTTTTAAAACAAATGATACCAGTACTTGGCATTTGTTTATTGAACTATATGAGTATGATCCAAAAATGTTTTTAGCCGGTGTTGGCCCCTTATTAGAGGACACTGCTATTCTGTTGAAATCTCAAAGTGTCATACAATTAACGGCACTACTAACGAACCCGAAAACAGAAATTGTAAACAATCAAAATATCTATGCCGCAATTTCCACTATACAAAGTAGTGGTGGAGGGATTAGTCCAAAAAATATTTTTTTAACCAAAAAAAGTTTTGTCTCTCTCGTGAACGTTGGATTAGAAATAGCATTAGATAGTTCCAATCAAACAGAACTCATTGAAATTAAAGCACCACCCGTTTATTATGCAGATAATTTTATTTTAAAGCAACTTAAAAATTCAACTAAAACAGAAATAAAAGAGAATAAAGGTGTTTGGCAATTTAATTTAAATGAAATCCCTGAGGTGCTTAGAATGGGCGAACAACTCTTCGATGAAATTTGGGTGAAACGTAAATTAATTGACAGCAGTGCAACACCATTATTACTGTCGAAAATCAAAGAAACGGGTAATACGGCTAGTTCTGATTTTATCTATTTAAGACAGGAATGCAGAGACGTTTACTTAGACAAAAATTATACCATCAAACTTGCAACCGAAATTGATCCATATAGTCTGAACACAAGTAAAAAAGAAATATTTACCAACTTTTTACCTGGCTTAGTTAATATGATGCTTTTGGGAAAAGATACGGTTGCTGTTTTTGGGATCTTAAAAGGGGTAAGCGATCCCAACAAACAAGTTTATTTGGATAAAACAACCAACGGTATAGATAGTAGTTCTATGGCAAAAGTGAGTAAAAAAGATTTTCCATTTCAAATAACCTATGACTATCAATTAACAGGAAAAATAAGAGGAGAACAGTTTACCATTAATAGTTTTTGGAACCATGAAATGAGAGAATTGTATGTAAACAATCAACTCATTTGTATTGTTAAAGGAAAAGTAGATCCCGAAAATTTTATACGCATTAATGGCTATGACAATACAGAAATGATTAAAGAATTAATACTTATTGCTTACAATAAATTTTTACTATAAATGCGCGTTATTTCCTACAATGTAAATGGCATTAGAGCTGCCATAAAAAAAGGTTTTGTTGAATGGCTGCAAACAAATCCTGCTGACATTATTTGTTTGCAAGAAACCAAGGCCACCAAAGAAGATGTTGATACGCGTGACATCGAAAAGTTAGGATATCATTGCTATTGGTTTTCGGCACAAAAAAAAGGATATAGTGGGGTTGCCATTTTTACAAAAATTAAACCGGACAATGTGGTATATGGCACTAGCATTGAACAATCCGATTTTGAAGGAAGGGTAATCCGTGCAGACTTTGGTGATATTAGTATTGTAAATGCTTATTTCCCATCGGGCACCAGTGGTGATGAAAGACAAAATTATAAATACCAGTGGCTCACCGAATTTGAAAACCATTTGACAATACTTCGTAAAAAAAGGCCCCAACTTATAGTAGTGGGTGATTATAATATAGCACACGAGGAAGTTGACATTCATGACCCAAAAGGAAATAAAAAGAGCTCTGGATTTTTACCAGAAGAACGCAGCTGGATGACTGCGTTCTTGGAAAAGGGGTGGGTAGATACGTATAGGCATCTAAACCCAGGGGTTATAGGCGGTTACACTTGGTGGAGCCAACGCTTTCCTTCGGTTCGTTTGCAAAACAAGGGCTGGCGTATCGATTACATCGCTGTAACTGATGCACTATCTAGCACCCTAAAAAGCGCCACTATTTTTCCAGACGTGAAACACAGCGACCACTGCCCTATTTTTGTCGAATTAAGCCTAAAAAAGGGCAAATAACCCATTTAACACCTTCCTACTATGTTGATTTACAACGTCACTACAAAAATTGACCCCTCTATTCACGAAAAATGGGTGGCTTGGATGAAAGAGCAACACATACCGGCCGTGATGCAAACAGGGTGTTTTACCCACTACCATTTTGTTCGAGTTTTAGACATCGATGATAGTGACGGACCTACGTATGCAGTTCAATATTTTATAGAAAATAGGGAACAATATGACAAGTATATCGAAACATACGCTTCGGCGCTAAGACAACACAGCATGCAGCTTTGGGGCCAATTAATAATTGGTTTTAGGTCATTAATGGCAGTTGTGAATTGAGTGTGGATAGATTTTAAAAATCATTTTGGTAATCACAAATCTTCATTATATTGTTCTAGAACCCTTGCAGGCATTGAATTCTAGGCTATATTGACTGAACCCCTTTACTGTAAAGGCTTTCATCGTTTTACAGTTTTTGTTTTTCGTATGTCGCGATTTAAATAAAAGCCTGTAATCCCTTTGTTTAAAGGATTTGAAGCGTACCTCAAAAATTATTTTTCAATAAAAAAATTTTGAGGATTGGGAAAAGCGGATAAATTTGTTTTGTTATTCAAACAACTAAAAAAATCATTTATGAACAAAGCAGAATTAATCGCGCAACTTGCTGAAGATGCTGGTATTACTAAAGTACAAGCTAACGCTGCGTTAGACTCTTTCGTAGACACCGTTACAAAAACCCTTAAAAAAGGTGATAAAGTGACTTTAGTAGGTTTCGGTACTTTCTCAGTTTCTAAGCGTGCAGCTCGTACGGGCCGTAATCCACAAACTGGTGAAGCAATCAAAATCAAAGCTAAAAAAGTTGCTCGCTTTAAAGCAGGTAAAGAATTAAGCAGTAAAGTTTAATTTTTACTTACAAAAAGAATTGAACCCCGCTTTCGCGGGGTTTTTCTATTTTTGCACTTCAAGATTGTTCATTTAAAAATTTAAACCATGGGTAGAGGTGATAAAAAAACCGCTAAAGGCAAGAGATTCAAAGGTTCATTTGGAAAAAGCCGTCCAGCTAAAGTAGCTGTTGTAAAAACTGCAAAAGCTGCTGCTAAAGCATAAAAAATAATAAACCCCCAAATTTGGGGGTTTATTATTTAAAGTAGTTATACTTTTTGTTTGGCAGCTATTTCTGTTAAAGCTGCAACGAGTTTATCGAGATCATCTAGCCTAGTGTACACATGCGGCGTTATTCTAACGCAACTAATATTTTCCCAAACAATACCCACCGTATGAATTTTATAATTGGTGTAGAGCGCTCCATCAAGTGCGCTGGGTGTCATGCCATCAATTGTAACACCACAAATTGCGCAGGCATATTTATCTTTTAAAGAGGTATGAATTTTTACACCCGGGATTTGAGCGGCTTTTGTAGCCCAATAATTTTTTAAATAGCGCACCCTTTCTTCTTTTCGCTTAGGTCCAATTGCCATATGAAAATTAACGGCTTCCCCTATCCCTTGTTCTATTGGAAAACTTCTGGTACCAAGGGTTTCAAACTTTCTTATATCATTACTCAGTGGCTTATCGTTACAAAGTAGTGGCCAAATTTTTTCTATTTTATTGGCATGAATCCAAAGCATACCACTACCAATGGGTGCCGATAAAAATTTATGCAAACTGGTACCAAAATAATCACATTCTAAATCCGAAATTTTAAAATCGAGTAGTCCAAAAGAATGTGCGCCGTCAACTATTACTTCTATACCGCGCGCATGTGCCATAGACGCAATTTTTTTAACTGGCATGATTTGACCAACCCAATTAATGATATGGGTAATATGAATTAGTTTGGTGCGAGGTGTAATTGCTTTTTCAAAAGCGGCTACAATGGAATTATCATCTTCGATCGGAAAATCAAAACTAAGTTGCGTATAGACAACGCCATCTCTAAGGGCGCGCTGACGATACGCCTGAATCATATTGGGATAATCCTGTTTGGTTCCAATCACTTCGTCTCCGGCTTTAAATGGATAGCCAAAAATGACCGTATTTAAAGCTTCTGTCGCATTGCGGTTAATAGCAATTTCATTGGGAGAACAGCCGGCTAATGTGGCCAGTTTATTTCGAACCGGCTCCCTTCCCTGGTCCAAAATACGCCACATATAATAGGACGGTGCCTCGTTGGACAGCTGATTAAACCGCTCCACGGCTTCCTGAACTACCCTTGGTGAAGGACTTACACCCCCATTATTGAGGTTGACCATATTGGGGTTTACGGTATAAGCCTGCTGAATCACCGACCAATAGTCTTCATCGGCGGCTAACGCTTGCGGGCTTATACCCTCGGCTTTTTGTTGTACTTTTTCCCATTCTGCGGCCCAGGCCTGCTGCATAAGGCTAGGCGCACTAAAAGCTGCGGTTAAGCCGGCTATTTTTTGGATAAACTTTCTACGTTCTGTCACTGTTATGGTATTGATAAAGTAAGTTAAGAAATTTTCTTACGCAATTATTCAATTAACTTTGTGATCCAGATTGATTCAGATGAACCAGAAAAACCGCCGCTTTCTTTTTTATGCAGCTGCAAGCCTTTTACTCGTATTATTTGCAACGAGTGCAGAAGCGCAGTGTTCTATATGTACCAAAACTGCTTCTCAATTGGGCGATGGTCCTGCAAAGGCACTCAATGGCGCTATTTTATATTTAGCCGGAGCACCACTTGCCATTATGGGTTATATTGGTTGGCGCTGGTGGAAAACAGAAAAACAATTTAACGCCTCCGAAAAGCAAACAAAAACGAATGCTTAATGGCTGCAAGTAATGGGAGCCTTCTTTTTTTATAATAAAAAAGGTCTTTCCTATTTTTTAGCATAAACAAAAACAGGCCTGAGCTCGTTCCGTTTTTGAGCATTTGACTCCAATATTTTACAAATTCAATAAAAAATGTTTTGTCTTTTTCAGACAAAGAAGCAATTTGAACAAATGCCTGCAAATGCGTTCTTAACATAATGCGGTAATTATTTCGCAGCTCTTTTGAACTTGTATTTTTTGTAATTGTTACGTTATTATCATGCGCGCGTTGGTACACAAGAATTTCATCGAGGTATTGTAAGCCGCCATTGGTAAGTGCTTGTAAGGCTAACCACCAATCATAGAAAACGGCACTTGGTATAGGAAGCGCCTGTTCAAGCAAACTTTTTCGGATGATGAGTGCATGCCCACTTACCGTATTGTACATCGCTAATTTTCTAACATTGGTACCGGCAACATGCCTACCTCTTTTATTTTTAGTAGGTTTAACAGGAATATTTTTTGTAAATCGAACTGAGTCACAATAAATAGCAGCAGCATCTGGCGTAAAAGCTGCCATCATTTTTTCAATTTTTTGATGATGCCAAATATCATCTTGATCTGATATGGCGATGTAATCATATTTCGCCATTTGCAAGGCGCTTTCAAAATTTGAAGTGAAGCCAATATTGAACGCGTTTTGAGAAAGTGAAATTCGACTATCGCGCGCTGCCGCGCGCTCTACCACTGCCATCGTATCATCAGTAGAAACATCGTCAACCACAATAATTTCAGCAACCGCATAGGTTTGCGCTATAATAGAAGCCAGTTGCGCTTCAATATATTTTGCACCATTATAGGTACAAAGAACAACTGAAATAGGCGGTTTCGTCAACTCTTTTTACTTTTAAGGTTCAAGTCGTTTATGTATGCATGTAAATATAGAAAAAGTAAAGGGCAACACGGCTACAAATGCAAAGTTCTCTATTGTGATTCCTAGCTGGAACAATTTGGCCTATTTGCAATTGTGCATAGAGAGCATTAAAAAGAATTCTACATATAGACACGAAATTATTGTGCATATTAATGAAGGTGTAGATGGCACACTGGAATGGGTTAAAGCACAAACAGATATGAGCTATTCGTATAGCAAAGAAAATATTGGCGTTTGTTATGCTTTAAATAGTTGTAGAACACTCGTTACAACAAAGTACTTATTATATATCAATGATGATATGTATGTGTGTCCGAATTGGGATGTACCAATTGCAAAAGCGATAGATGAAACAAAACATAACCTTTTCTTTTTTTCAAGCACCGCCATCGAATTAAAAGCACAGAGCAATTGTTCTATTCAATATGATTTTGGAAAAGACATTACTTCTTTTAATGAAGCCAATTTATTAGCAAATTACGCGTCACTTCCCATGCAGGATTGGCAGGGTGCTACCTGGCCCCCAAATATTGTACACGTAGATACCTGGGATGCAGTGGGTGGTTACAGCAACGAATTTAGCCCGGGCATGTACTCCGATCCAGATTTTTCTATGAAGCTCTGGAATGCTGGTGTGCGGCTATTTAGAGGCATTTCTGAAAGTAGGGTATACCACTTTGGATCTGTTTCTGTAAAGCGCGTTAAACGCAACAAAGGCTATTTTACTTTTATCAAAAAATGGGGATTTACGTCGAGCACTTTATCGAAATACTATTTACGCAGGGGCGAAAAATTTACAGGACCCCTTCCAGAAGCTAGCGTACCTATACATGTGCATGTAAAAAATTTTATAAAAAGATTGCAAGTCAAGTTTTTTGCTAATCAATTTTAAAAAACATTTTTACGGCAAATAATATTTTAAGGAGGGCCGACTTTTTTTTATACGCGAGTATTAAATTTCTATAATCATAAAACAGTTTGGCACGTTTAGCATTATTAGACAAAGAAAAACTGCTGTAACTATCATTGATTTTTTCAAACACAATAGAATCTGCGTGACCAGTTGCTTTTACTTTATTGTATAGTAATTGCATGCGCGCGCGCGCGTTTTGTTTTTTTTGTGCCAAGGTTAATGACACCGTTTTATTTTTTGTGGTGTCGGCACCAATGGCGTTTTGCGTATGCTGCCTATAATGCACTAGCGGTTCATTTACATACACAACCCTGCTGTAACAAGTAGCCACAAAACCCAGCCAAAAGTCATGTGTAACAAGGGCCGGAAAAGGAACCGCCTTATCTACCAATTCTTTTTTAAAGAGCATAGCATGACCCGGGGCCCAGGCACCAATAGCATACATAATTGGGGTATGATACGCCAATTGGTTTTTTATAGTTGACATTTTTTTATGCAATAAATCTCCATTTGCATCAATTAATTCAGAATCTGAGTAGGCTAGCATTTGATCTCCAATAGCATTTACTAGTACCGCAAGTTTAGTAGGCACCCATATATCATCTTGGTCACTTAGTGCAATATAATTGGCGTTTGCAAGGAGCATTCCTTTTTCAAAATTTTTAATGTAACCGAGTCTAGTTTCATTTTGAACCACCATTGCCTCCGGATGATCCGCTGCAAAATTATTTGCAACGCGTAAAGTGTCATCAATAGAAGCATCGTCTATAATAATTATTTGACTTGGCTTATATGTTTGCTGCACAATACTTTCTAATTGTTCGCGCAAATAAGTGGCGCCATTATAAGTGGCAACAACAACGGCTACTGTGGGTTTATTATTTTCCAAAATACCCATTATTAATACGCTTGTGCAAATTCAAAAATATTAAATTGAGAATCCTGTGACTTTGCCGTAATAGCCGCTAATAACTTCGTGGTGTCTACGTCTTGCATTCTTTTTTGTTGAATCAAACGAAGTGCTTTTTGTGTGAGCAACCAGTTTTTTCTAGTAGGGTCCTGCTGCTGGTGTTGATGAACTGCAATCGCTTCCGCTAATTCTGTTAGGCCTCTTTTTTGTGCAGCAATTGTTTTGATAATAGGAATTTGATACGATGTATTTGAAAAACTTGGCGCCATCATTTGTTTTAAATGATGCACAAATTGATCTGCTTCTGGACGGTCGCTTTTGTTCACTACAAAAATATGTGCGATTTCCATGATGCCAGATTTCATGGTTTGCACTTCATCACCAGCTTCCGGAACGACTACAACAACAGTGGTGTCGGCAAGTCCTGCAATTTCAATTTCACTTTGTCCCACGCCCACCGTTTCAACAATAATTTCATCAAAACCGGCCAACTGCATGAGCTGTGTAATTTCTAAAATATGTGTATGTAGTCCTCCCAGCGCACCTCTACTTGCTAATGAACGTATGTATACGCCGGAATGATTGTACCACTCGCTCATTCGAATCCGGTCACCAAGTAGTGCGCCTAAATTAAAGGGAGAAGAAGGATCTATACATAGCACCCCAACTTTTTTTCCGGCGGCTACCCAGTGCGCAATTAAAGCGTCTACTAGTGTGCTTTTCCCGGCACCCGGAGGACCTGTAATACCTGTAACCGAGCATTTATGAGTGGGTGTGCTATGCAATAAATGCCCATAGCCCGGTACTTCATTTTCTACCCAAGAAATACCTCTAGCTAAAGACTTAAAATCTCCAGCTATAATACCTGTTGTTATTTCCTGTGCGTTATTCATAGGTATTATTTAATGATTTTAAAGTTACTAAAATCAAATAGTCGAATGCCCGTTAATTTTTCGAAGTAATACAAGATGCGGTCTTTGAAAGAAAAATTTTTTCTAGTGGTATCAATTTCAATTCTCCAATTTTGTGCAGCAATACGTGATTGCATAACAAGAGGATGCGTACCAGTAAATTTTTCGAGTGAATCGTAGGCCGTAAAATCCCAGTACTGGTTGTCTTTTAATATTTCGGCGAGTTCTGCATCTGAATGCCAAAGTGCACTAAAATTTTGTACTTTTTTTGCCATTTGTGCAGGACTTTTTACCCACCCGTAATGGTAAACACTTGCTGCGATATGCTTTACATCAATTTTAGTAGTTCCCTTTCTAAATCCTTGCGCGTCTTTGTATGCAGTAATTTCTTTTTTATTTCTAATAATGCGCACTTCCTTATTGTACCATTTTCTACTATCGCCTACGTAATCGTAATTACCATAAAAATGAACATAATCAAAAAGTAAGCCTTCTACACGGGTGTCATTTTTATACTGCTCACATGCTTCTTTTATAGCTTCATGGTATTTTTCATGTACCACTTCATCACCCTGAATATAAAAAGCCCAAGTACTATTTGGATCGATGAGTGCAAATGCTTTATTGGTTTCTACCGCTAACACAGCGCCGCCTTTTCGTAAATTTGGATCCCAGTCCGATTCGTAAATTTTTATTTTTGAATCACCTATCGAATGCATCAAGCCTAAAGTATCATCTTCCGATTTTCCGACAAGCACAATCATCTCGTCTACCACGGGTAAAATAGAAGTAATCGCTTCCACAATGGGATAGTCATTAATTACTGCATTTTTAATAATGGTAAAGCCACTCAATTTCATGGCTACAAAGTAACCGTGAAATTGCAGGCTATCCAAGTAAATAGTGCAGCAAGCTAGACAAAAGCATTATTTTTGAATCTAGTACATACCAATGCATCATTTATGGAAAGAACCCTCTGCTTTGATTTTGGTAACAGCCGGCTTAAATGTGCTGTTTTTGAAGGTCGAGACCTACAACAAACCATTCATTTAACGGATGATTCGGTGGAGCGTATCGACGAATTACTCCAAAACCACCATCCCACTAAAATTATTTTATCGTCTGTGATCAAGCACAGAGAGGGACTAGTAGCGCAGTTAGGGGCTGCTGCTAAATTTCATATGCTTGGCCATGCTAGCAAACTGCCTATTACCACCCCTGTGGGGAAGCCAGAAACCATTGGAGCCGACAGGTTGGCCCTTTGTTCGGCGGCAGTAGACCTATTTAGAGGCCAGCACAACCTAGCCATTGGCCTAGGAACCTGTATTACCTACAATTTTATTAATAAATACCACGAATTTTTAGGAGGAAGCATCTCGCCAGGCATGAACATGCGTTTCAGGGCTATGCACGAGCAAACCGCCCTTTTACCCCTCATTGAGGCCCAAAGCCAATTTCCGCTTGTAGGCTACGACACCAAAACCAACCTGCTTTCGGGCGTAATACTGGGTATGGCCAAGGAAATTGACGGTATTATTGAGGCTTATGCCCAAAAATACAGCAACTTTAACGTGCTCTTAACCGGGGGTGATATGCCTTTTTTTGTACCACACTTAAAAAACAGGATATTTGCCGACCCTAACTTAATATTTAAAGGCCTTTATGCGATCAGTGAGTTTAATAATGGGTAGGTTTTTCCTACTAGTTGTAGTTACCGGATGTTTCTTTTTGAATGCTAAGGCACAAGAAAATTCTCCATTTACAAGGTATGGCCTTGGTGATGTTTCACCAGGTAGCCACTCCATCAGTAGATCTATGGGCGGCATAACGGCAGCTTATGCAGATGGTCAAGTAAACAATGTTGGACAGGCCATTAATTTTGGCAACCCGGCCACCTATGGAAACTTTTTTATGGTGTCTTATGATATAGGCCTGACCATCGATTCAAGAACGTTAAGAAGTGCCAATCCTTCTGATAGATTTACCTCGAATAATTTTTATCCAACCTATGTTGCATTTGGTGCACCCATCAAAAGCAAAAAAAACTTGGGCTTTGCATTTGGATTAAGACCTGCTAGTAAAATCAATTATTCAGTGGTAGAACGTACAAGAATTGCAAACGATAGTTTAGGTACTGTTTATGAAGGGAGTGGCGGACTCAATCAACTTTTTGTAGGGCTTGGAAAAAGATGGAAAGGATTTAGTGTTGGCTTTAATTCTGGTTACAATTTTGGAAGAAGAGAAATTTCAACAAAAAAAACATTCTTAAACGATAGCGTTTTTTATTATCAATCTAACTCTTCAAGCATTAGTAATTTTAGTGGTGCATTTTTAAATACCGGTTTTCAATATGATTTTGTGGTTGCCCAATCTGTAAATAGCTTAACCAAAGCAACCAACAAATATTGGATTAGATTAGGTGCAACAGCCACCATGAGTCAGCAATTAAAAGCTACACAAACCACTACCAGAGAGACTTTCACGCAATCTCAAACAGGTGATTTAACCATCGATAGTATTTATAAAGTGGTTGATTTACCTGGCATAATCGATATTCCTGCTACCTACACAGCGGGTATTACATTGCACAAGACAGCTAGCAACAACAGAGGTTTATTTGAACTATGGTCACTTGGTGCCGAATATACAAGTACACAATGGACTAAATACAGATACTATAATCAATCAGATAAACTGGTAGACAGTTGGCAGTTTAGGGTAGGGGCACAATTTTGTCCAGACCCTGTTGCTGGTAGAAATTATTGGAGCAATGTAAATTACCGCGCCGGTTTTTTTGTAGGAGAAGATTATGTTAATCCAGATGGCAACGGTTTAAAACAATTTGGATTTTCGATGGGTATGGGACTTCCTATTAAAAAATGGAACGCATACGATAGACAATTTACAGTGCTTAATACAACGGTACAATTTGGCAAAAGAGGCTCTAACGTAAATAATTTTACAGAGAGCTATGCTCAATTTACTATTGGCTTTAGTTTAAGCGATCTTTGGTTCCAGAAACGCAAATATGATTAATCATAACGCACATAAAATTTGTACTCTAGCAGCCATATTTATTGGCTGCTTTTTTATGCTTGCCTGCGAAAATGATGTAAACGTTGTGAAAGAATTGGGCGCCAAAACAACTAGCATTGAAGAGGGTATCCAAATAGAAAGTTATTTAAGCAACGAAGGAAAAATAAGTGCCAAATTAACGGCACCTCTGCTGCTTCGTTACCAAGGAGATAGTGCCCGAAAAGCAGAATTTCCAAAGTCATTACACGTAGACTTTTTTGACGATAGCCTTAAATTAGAGAGTAAACTAGACGCCAAATACGGTAGATACCTCGAAAATGACCGAAAAGTTTACCTAAAAGACAGCGTTGTGGTGTTTAATTTAAAAGGAGACACCCTTTTTTGCAAAGAACTCTACTGGGATCAGGGCACCGAACGGTTTTTTACCGATAAAGAGGTAACACTGGTGCAAACTTACCCTTATAAACAAAAGGGCAAATATGCCAATGGGTTTACATCCAATCAAAATCTGACTAATATTGTTTTCTTTACAGTACTACCTGGTAGCTATGCCGTATTACCAGATAGCGTTCTGTCAAAATAATCATGGAATAAAAAATTAAGTTATGGAATATAGAAGAATGGGCCGCACAGGCTTACAATTAAGTGCTTTAAGTTTAGGCAGCTGGGTAACATTTCATAAACAAATTGAAGACAACACCGCAGACACTTTAATGGGTATGGCGTATGATGCTGGTATCAATTTTTTTGATAACGCAGAAGGTTACGCTTTTGGTGAAAGTGAAAAAATGATGGGGCGTGTATTGCAACAAAAAAAATGGGACCGTACCTCTTACACCCTTTCTTCAAAAGTGTTTTTTGGATGGAGAACAAACAACAAACCCAATCAAACTGGACTCAGTCGCAAACACATTATAGAAGCCTGCCACGAGGCTTTAGGGCGTTTGCAAACAGATTATTTAGACCTCTATTTTTGTCATCGACCCGATCAAAATGTGCCCATCGAAGAAGTGGTATGGACCATGCACAATTTAATTACGCAGGGGAAGGTATTATACTGGGGGACCTCTCAGTGGAGTGCCGCAGAAATTATGGAAGCCCACCGTGTTGCAGATCAACATCACTTAATTGGCCCTACTGTCGAACAACCTCAATACAATATGTTTGAGCGTTTTAAAATGGAACAGGATTATTTACCCGTATTTAAAAACAAAGGTTTAGGAACCACTATTTGGAGCCCACTGGGTGCCGGTTTTTTAACCGGAAAATACAATGAAGGGATCCCTGCTGATAGTAGATTATCGCTTGAAGGTTTTGACTGGCTCAAAGAACGCTGGGTGCAAGAAAATAAAATTGAAAAGGTAAAAAGTTTAACCGTGCTCGCTTCCGAACTAGGCATTAGCATGGCCGCACTAGCCATTGCATGGACCCTTAATAATCCACATGTAACCACCACCATCTTAGGTGCCACCAAAGCCACTCAATTAACTGAAAACTTAAAAGCATTAGATGCGCAAAAATTGCTTACAACTGAGGTAATAACCCGTATTGAAAGCATTTTGAGCAATAAGCCATTTATGGATTTAGCATAATATTCTATGTATATTTGCGCTTGTCAATAAGACTATGGCAGAGCAACTTTATACGATTATTTGGATTGTACTATCCCTTATTTTAATTGGCTTTTTTGCTGGTTATGAAATCGCTTTTATTAGTGCCAACAGGCTTAGTATTGAGCTCAAAAAAAAACAAGGACTTCGAAGTGGGATCATCCTCTCTAATTTTATGGAGAGCCCAGCTAAATTTATTGGGACTTGTTTAATTGGACTCAATATTGTGCTGGTTATTTATGGCCTTTTATTTA
The DNA here is from genome assembly GCA_049418605.1 of Sediminibacterium sp. Classification (GTDB taxonomy): domain Bacteria; phylum Bacteroidota; class Bacteroidia; order Chitinophagales; family Chitinophagaceae; genus Sediminibacterium. Next base: position 18,771 of record JBMSJE010000006.1, read on the forward strand.
CTTCGTTTTTAAAAAGCATTGCATGGAATCCACTAGAAGTAGAAAACGAATACCTCAAACTTGTTATTGACACAATCATCTCAACTTTTGTAGTTCTCGTATTTGGTGAATTTATTCCAAAAGCGATTTTTAAAGCACGCAACGATAAGTTAATTACATTTTTTGCCCCCGTTGCTTCATTTTTTCATTCCTTGTTACAGCCACTTGCAAACATTTTTGTTTCTATCGCACAGTGGATATTGACCTATATTTTTAATGTGCGTGTGAACAATAAAAATGAAGCTTTTAGCAAAGTTGATCTCGAACATTTTTTTCAGCAAACAAAAGATCAAGACGAAGAAAATCAAGAATTAAATACCGAACTTTTTGAAAATGCATTAAGCCTTCCGCTCGTGAAAATAAGGCAGTGCTTGGTTCCTAGAACGGAGATAGAGGGTGCCGATATCCACACTAGTATCGAAGATTTAAAAAAACAATTTATAAAAACACAGCTCAGCAAGCTGGTGATTTATGATGATAGCGTGGATAATATTTTAGGATACGTTCATCAAATTGACCTCTTTAAAAGACCAAGTTCAGTACAAGAAGTTTTACATCCCATCATCGCAGTTCCTGAGAGTATGTCCGCTACAGATCTTATCAATAAATTTACCAAAGAGCGAAAAAGTATTGCTTGGGTAGTAGATGAATTTGGCGGAACAGCAGGTATTGTTACGATGGAAGATGTACTAGAAGAAATTTTTGGAGAAATTAGAGACGAATACGACGTTGAAGAATTTGTAGAAAAACAACTTGCTACCGACGAATTTATTTTTAGTGGTCGACTCGAATTAGACTACCTCAAAGAAAAATACGCATTGGATTTTCCAGAAAATGAATCTGAAACACTCAGTGGTTATATCATTAATAAGCATGAAGCGATTCCAAAGCAAAAAGCAACCATTATTGTAGACCATTACCAAATCGATGTTTTAACGGTAAGCGACACAAGAATAGAGATGGTAAAACTTAAAATCTTGCGCTAAAAACCCTAACTTTAGCCCCCCAAAAGGTCCCACAAATGGCATTATTTAATAGAAATAGAGGTGAAGAGAAGGCTGAAATGACTTTTATAGACCATCTCGAAGAACTGCGTCAGCATATCATTAGGTCAGTGATTGCTATTTTGGTAATGGCTGCTATCATATTCATTTACAGAGACTGGGTTTTTGATAACATAATTACAGGTCCTATCAATCCCGATTTTATTAGCTACCGTTTACTTTGTGATTTTAGTCATTGGGCACATATGGGTAATGCGCTTTGCATGCCTCCGGTAAATATTAACATGCAAACAACCACATTTGGTGGACAGTTTTTAAGTAGTATTTCACTTGCACTGATTGGAGGTATACTTATTTCCTTTCCCTATATATTTTGGGAATTTTGGCGCTTTATAAAACCTGCTTTAAAAGACAAAGAATTATCTAATACACGTTTCATTATTTTTTGGGTCTCATTTTTCTTTTTTACGGGTGCCGCTTTTGGTTATTTTTTATTGGGTCCATTTACCTTTAATTTTTTAGGAAGCTTTACGCTTGGCACAAAGGGTGTTCTTGAAACAAGACCCACGCTCACCGATTATTTAGACAATTTAACCAATTTGATACTTGGCTGCGGCATCGCTTTTGAACTTCCCGTACTCGCTTATATTCTCACTAAAATTGGTTTAATCACGCCCAATTATTTAAGAAAAATAAGAAAATATGCTGTTGTGGTTATTTTGTTAGCCGCTGCTATCATTACACCAAGCCCCGATTGGATGAGCCAGCTTATAGTTTTCATTCCTTTGTTTACACTTTATGAACTAAGTATTTTAGTGTCTGCGAGAGTTAACAAGCAAAGAATCAAAGAAGAGGAAGAAGAGTGGAGTTAATGGACTATCTTTCATGCTAGTTAAATACTTTAAAATATGATTTTTGTTTTTGACGCCTCCAAACCCATTGCCATTGGATCAGACCATGCTGGTTTTGAATACAAAGAAGCCATTAAAAAATGGTTGGAGCACAAAGGTTATCAGGTAAAAGATTTTGGCACCCCATCGCTAGATTCTGTGGACTATCCCGACTATGCGCATCCTACTGCAGCGAGCGTAGCGAGCGGCGAAAGTACATTTGGTATTTTAATTTGCGGGAGTGCTAATGGTGTTGCTATGACTGCCAATAAGCATCAATCAATTAGGGCGGCACTATGCTGGCAAACAGATGTTGCAGCACTTACTAGACAACACAATGACGCTAATATAATTTGTATCCCTGCACGGTTTGTTGCATTAGCACTTGCCGAACAAATGATTGAAGTGTTTATGGAAACTGCTTTTGAAGGTGGTAGACATGCTGGCCGTGTTGGAAAAATTTCATGTTCTTAATTCAATAAATAAAATCCTCTTATGAAAAAATTGATCTGGATCTTTTTTCCTTTGATGAGCACGCTTGCCTTTGCGCAAAAAGCGGATGACCTCACAAAATTTGGAAAAGCAATTACAGTTAACGGCCTAAAAGAAAAACTAACTATTTTGGCGAGCGCCGAAATGGAAGGTCGCGAAACAGCAACACCCGGACAAAAGCGTGCGGCTGCTTATATCGAAAGTGAATTTAAAAGAATGGGCTTACAGCCAGGCAATGGTGATAGCTACCAACAAGTATATCCAGTATACCAAGACGCACTCACTGAAAAGAAATTAGTGGTGAATGGTAAGAACATGGATTGGGATAAAGACTTTAATTTTTCTATGCAAACAATTGCTAGTGGTAATTTTAACTTTAGCAGTATTGTATTTGCAGGATATGGTATTGTAGATTCAGCGAAAGGAATCAATGATTATGCAAATCTAGATGTAAAAGGAAAAGTGGTCTTAGTTGTTGAAGGTTCAAGCGCAGGTATGCCAACAATGGGTGTTGGTGGAAGCCGCGCTATGAATGCGAACCCAGCATCTCCTGCAGCTAAAATGCGTGCAGCAAGTGCAAAAGGTGCGATTGGTCTACTTTTTGTTTCTGCCGATTTTCCTAAAAAAACAGCTACCCAAGTAAAAGGTGGTATGTACCTGAAAAAAAATAATGCACCTGGATTTTTAATGGTGAATATTTCTGCTGCAGTTGCAAGTTCATTACTAGGTAACACGGCAACTTTAAGTTTAAATGATATTGCTGGTGCTACCAAAGGTGGTTACAATGCAGGCTTACAAATAGTTGCTACAAAAACAACCGAAAATTTAGAAAGCAGTAATGTTATTGCTGTACTACCAGGTACCGATAAAAAAGATGAGTACTTGTTTTTAACAGGTCACTACGATCACCTAGGTAAAAGAGGTGATGTTATTTGGTATGGTGCCGATGATGATGGCTCTGGTACTGTTGGTGTCATGCAAATGGCAGAAGCTTTCGCTGCTGCTGCTAAAAAAGGAAAGTACCCACGCAGAACAGTTGTGTTTATGACGGTAAGTGGAGAAGAAAAAGGCCTTTGGGGTTCTGAATATTACTCCGAGCACCCAATTTATCCAATGGATAAAACAACTGCTGATTTAAATACAGATATGATTGGTCGCGTAGATACAGAACGCATGACCGCTGATTCATTGAATTATATTTATGTAATTGGACATGATAAATTAAGTTCTGAATTACAAAACATCAATGAAACTGCAAATAAAAATTCTGCGAACCTAGTGCTTGATTATAAGTTTGATGACCCTAACGATAAGAATAGAATTTACTACCGTAGTGATCATTACAACTTTGCTAAAGTAGGTGTACCTATTTTATTCTTTTATGATGGTATGCTTCAAGCCGACTACCACAAACCAACAGATACAGTAGATAAAATCAATTTCGAATTGATGCAAAAAAGAACCTTAATGGTATTCCATACTGCCTGCGAAATTGCAAACAGAGATGCGATGTTAAAAAGAGATATTCCTTTAACAATGCCTGCGCGATAATACGCAGTTTTGATACCGCATAAAAAAGCCCTCTGAAATATCGGAGGGCTTTTTTTATGTATAAAATTTGCAGTTACTACTGCCCTAAAATATAAGCGAAAATAAGCGGTGCCACAATAGTCGCATCACTTTCTACAATAAATTTAGGCGTATGAATATCTAATTTACCCCAGGTAATTTTTTCATTAGGAACTGCACCGGAGTATGATCCATAAGATGTTGTAGAGTCACTAATTTGACAAAAATAACTCCAAAACGGAACGTCATGCCATTCTAAATCTTGGTACATCATAGGCACTACACAAATTGGAAAATCACCGGCAATACCACCGCCAATCTGGAAAAAGCCTACACCCTTTCCACCACTATTGGCTCTATACCACTCGGTAAGCATGATCATATATTCGATGCCATTTTTTACAGTACTTGCTTTTAATTCGTTTTTGATAACATAAGAAGCAAAAATATTTCCGGTAGTACTGTCTTCCCAACCTGGAACAACAATTGGAATATTTTTTTGAGCTGCCGCAACAATCCAACTATTTTTTGGATCAATTTCATAGTACTGCTCTAACTCACCACTGAGTACCACTTGGTATAAAAATTCATGCGGAAAATAACGTTCACCCTTTGCTTCTGCATCTTTCCAAAACTTTACAATGTGTTTTTGTAAACGGCGAAACGCTTCTTCTTCTGGAATACAAGTATCGGTTACACGGTTGTAATGATTTTCTAATAAATCCCATTCGTCTTGTGGTGTCAGGTCTCTATAATTAGGTACCCGCTTGTAATGGCTATGGGCTACTAAATTCATCACGTCTTCCTCAAGGTTAGCACCCGTACAGCTAATGATGGCAATTTTATCTTGGCGAATCATTTCGGCAAGGCTAATACCTAATTCGGCGGTACTCATGGCACCGGCTAAACTCACGAGCATTTTGCCGCCTTCAAGTAAATGGGTTTCGTAACCTTTTGCAGCATCCACTAATGCAGCCGCATTAAAGTGGCGGTAATGGTGCTCAATAAACTGGGAAACAGGGCCTTTTGTCATGGTCATTAATTTGTGAGGGCAAAAGTAATTTTTTTAACCGGTTTTCTTTGTTGAAATTTGGACCATGAGACCACTTTTTTTATCCCTAGCGCTGATATCCAGCATTTTGGTGAGCGCCCAACAAAAACCATCCGATTTAGACAAGTCCCCCATGGATATGAGTTATTGGCCTGCTAATTTTCCCATGCTTAAATTAAGTGGAAAAGCGAGTGGTGAACCATTTGCCAGGGTCATTTATGGAAGGCCGCAAAAAAATGGCCGTCCTTTATTTGGAGACATTGTACAATACAATAACATTTGGCGGTTAGGCGCCAACGAAGCCACAGAAATAGAATTTTTTGTGCCCGTAAAGATTGCCGGAAAATTAGTACCAAAAGGTCGCTATACCCTTTATGGTATCCCAAGTGAAAATAGTTGGACACTCATATTAAATACCGATAATTTTAGCTGGGGTAATTTTAGTTACAACGCTAAAAAAGATTTGTTACGCACCGAAGTGCCTGTCATAAAAACACTAGATAGCACCGACGCATTTACTTTATATTTTGAAGAAAACAATCTAGGTGCGGGTCTAATAATTATGTGGGATCAAGTAAAAGTAATGTTACCCATTTCATTTTCTAAAGAAACCGTTACGAACAAAAAGAAATAGAATTTTAATAGTACCCTTATGAAATTAGCAACTAAATATATACACGCCGGTACCGAGCCAGATCCATCAACGGGCGCTATCATGACACCTATTTATCAAACTTCTACCTATGTACAAGAAGCGCCAGGCGTTAACAAAGGATACGAATATGCAAGAAGCCAAAACCCAACCAGGGCGGCCCTTGAGAGCGCTTTTGCCGACATTGAAAATGGAAAATTTGGACTCGCATTTAGTAGCGGTGTTGCTGCTACCGACGCTGTTATTACACTGCTAGAACCAGGTGACGAAGTGATTGCAGCAAATGATATGTATGGTGGAACCTACCGTCTCTTCACTAAAATATTTGCCAAGTATAATATTGTATTTACGTATGTAGATACCACAGATATCACACAAATAGAAAAAGCAGTTTCTAGTAAAACAAAATTATTATGGATTGAAACACCTACCAATCCACTCATGAACATTACGGATATTGTAGCTGTATCTGAGATTGCGAAAAAGAACAATATTTTACTTTGTGTTGACAATACATTTGCTTCACCGTATTTACAAAATCCATTAGACTTAGGTGCCGATATTGTGATGCATTCTGCTACCAAATATTTAGGCGGACACAGTGATGTGATACAAGGTTGTCTTGTTATGAACGATGCAGCACTTCGTGATCAATTATATTTTATTCAAAAAAGTAGAGGTGCTGTGCCTGGTCCTATGGACTGTTTTTTAGTATTAAGGGGTATTAAAACATTACACCTTCGTATGCAGCGTCACTGCGAAAATGGGGCTGCGATGGCGGCCTTTTTAAAGCAGCATCCAAAGGTTGAACGCGTTTACTGGTGCGGCTTTGAAGACCATCCGGGTTATAATGTTGCCAAAAAACAAATGCGTGGTTTTGGTGGCATGATGAGCTTTACTTTAAAAGATGACAGTGTAGCTAATGCAACAAGGGTTTTATCTAGTACCAAAGTATTTGCACTCGCCGAAAGTTTAGGTGGTGTAGAATCTCTCATTAACCATCCAGCTTCTATGACACACGCTTCTATTCCAAGAGAAGAACGTATAAAAAACGGACTCTCTGATAGTTTAATTAGACTGAGTGTGGGTGTAGAAGACATTGAAGATTTAATAGCGGACATCAATCAAGCGATTGGATAATTACGCAATAGCATTATTGAAGTGACGCTAATTTTTCTAGTGCGCGCTGCAAGGTTTCTTCTTTTTTTGCAAAACAAAAACGGATTACTTTGTTGTCGGTTTTATTTTTATAAAAAGCCGACACCGGTATCGTAGCAACGCCATATTCTTGTATGAGCTTCATAGCAAAATCTGTGTCTGATGCATCCGAAATAGTTGCGTAACTATAACATTCAAAATAACTTCCACTAGACGGCAAACACTCTAATGGCGTGGCTTTCATGAGATTTCGAAAATAATCGCGCCTCATTTGCATGTGTGCGCCGAGCTGTAAATAAGCATCTTTATTTTCCATGTAAGTAGCAAGCGCTACTTGCTTGGGTGTATCTGCACAAAAGGCATTAAACTGATGCACTTTTCGGTACGCTTCCATTAAACCCGTATCACCAATACAATACCCTAATTTCCACCCGGTAGCATGATAGGTTTTACCAAAAGAAAAACATACAAAACTGCGCGCTAATAAATCGGGGTAACGTAGCATACTTTGGTGTTCAATGCCATCATAAATTAAATGCTCATATACTTCGTCACTTAAAATAATAATATTTGTACCCTCCACTATATCTCTTAACTGCTCAATATCATTTTTTGATAGTACTGTTCCGGTAGGGTTATGTGGCGAATTGATCATGATGCACTTTGTACGTGTAGTAATTTTTTCACGCACCAAATCCCAAGGAATCTGGTAGCTAGGAAAATTAAGCGGAATGGTCACCGCAACCGCGCCATTGATTTCAATATTTGGAATATAACTATCGTAACAGGGTTCAAACACAATCACTTCATCCCCTTTTTGCAAAATGGTAGTAAGCGCTGTGTAAATGGCATAGGTACCGCCTGGTGTTACAATAATATCAGTACCCGCAGATACCTGTGTGCCATAAAGTGCGTGTACTTTGCTTGCAATGGCCTCTCTAAGGGGCAAATAGCCATTCATATGTGTGTACTGATTGTGGCCGTTTCGCATAGCAGCAGCCACGAGTTCTACAAGATCTTGTGGCATATCAAAATCAGGAAAACCCTGCCCTAAATTAACGGCGCCATGCTGTGCAGCAAGTTCACTCATCACTGTAAAAATACTGATGCCCGTACTTGGTAATTTAGAAGTAACCTGCATGTGCGAGGGATAAAAATTATAAAGCCAATTTGCTACCGAGCCTGTTAAGTTCGATCTCTGCAATTTTAGCCGTGTATTGTAGGTTCACCAAACGATAGCCTGCATTTTCAAAACTCTGCTGTGCTTGACGCACTTCAATAATAGTTGCCTGAGCTAATTCAAATTTTTGCATCACCAAATCTAGAAGCTGACCAGACAGAGCATAGTTATCGGCTTCTGTTTGCATTTGCGTAATGGCATTGGTGTAGGCATTAAATGTTTTAACAGCATTTGTTTCTAGTGTAAGTGCTAGATTTTCTTGTTGGAGTTTAGCACTGCGTGTATTGATTGCAGCTACTTGTCCTTGACGCTTAAACACAGAACCATTATACAATGGAACACTCAGGTTCACACCAAAAAATGGACCATAACTTTGGTTGAGTAAAATAAATCCTGCTGCACTTTTATTACTATTTAAATTAAAGCCAGTTGTAGCTCTTAAAGATGGCATACGTAGTGCGGCCGTTTCTTTTTCGATAAGTTGATTGATGGTAATTTGTGTAGCAGCTGCCATATAATCAGGATTGGATGGCAGTGTAGCCTTGATGTTTTCTAAGGATAAATTTTTATCAATTACAATTTTATCTTCTACTACAATAACCGAGTCGGGTGCTTGTACCATCGATTGTAGTAAGTCTGCTTTGCTTTGTTTGATAATTAAATACTGTGTTTCGAGTGCCTGCTTTTGCTGGTTTAAATCAAGCTTGGCCTGATAAATATCTGCATTATTGGCAAGTCCTGCTTCTTTTCTAGCCTCTAAAACATCAAGTCGTTTTTGAAAAACCGCAATAGATTTTTGTATGGTTTTTAGAAGTTCCTGTTGACGGACAATTTCATAATAACGAACGCTAACGAGCGCCATGGTATTTTGAAGTTGCGCATTCAGTACATTTTTATTGAGTAGTTCTAATTGCGCCAATCTTTTTTGTGTGGTTACAATGCGGTTCCCGTTATATAGGAGCATACTACCCGTAACACCTACTTGTAAAATATTAGACCCTACATTGTTGCGTTGTGTGTTTCGATTGGCGTCCGGAAACTTTTGATTGATCGAAATGATTTGCTCGTTATCGGAAGCATTTAAATTGACCGTTGGAAGTGCTCCTGCAACGCCCGGGTTATTGTTGATATTACTAATGGCTAATTGGTTGCGAACTAGTTCAACATCATAACTATTTTTAAGCGCGATAGCAATGGCGTTATCTAACGTTAATTTTTGTTGTGCATTTACTTGTGAAACAGCGGCAACAATCAATAATACAAGAAGCCATTTTTTCATGTGTCCAGTTTTTATTTGATTAGCCAACAAGTGTTCCCACCTGCATACCTTCTACTACTTTTAATAAATTACCTGGCTTATTCATATCAAACACAATGATGGGTAATTTATTTTCCATACACAAAGTAAAGGCCGTCATGTCCATTACTTTTAAGTTTTTAGAAATACAATCTTGGAAACCAATGGTTTCAAATTTAGTTGCGGTAGGATCTTTTTCTGGATCGGCACTATACACACCATCCACACGGGTGCCTTTTAAAATAACATCGGCCTTCATTTCTATGGCACGCAGTGAACCCGCTGTATCAGTGGTGAAATAAGGGTTTCCGGTGCCTGCGCCAAATATTACAACGCGTCCTTTTTCTAAATGCCTAAGTGCTTTACGACGGATATACGGCTCTGCTACCTGCTCCATATTAATAGCGCTTTGTAACCTTGTATACACACCAATTTTTTCTAACATCGCTTGCATGGCCATTGCGTTGATAACAGTAGCTAGCATACCCATATAATCTCCATGTGCTCGTTCAATACCACTATCCGCTTCATTCATGCCCCTGTAAATATTACCACCGCCAATTACAATAGCTACTTGCACACCCAGGTCTACTACTTTTTTAATATCCTGCGCATACTGTTCAATAATTTTTGGATTGAACGGATCGCCATTTCTTTGTTCACCTAATAAGGCTTCGCCAGATAATTTGAGGAGGATTCTTTTGTATTTAGGCAGCATAATGGGTCATTTATATATGCAAATAACCTCAATTTTTAGCCAAGTGCCAAAGAAAACCGGGGCAAAAAAATAGAGGCCCGTTAGGGCCTCTATGTATACGTAGTTTGAACCGGTATTTTAACCTAACGCTACACGCTTAAACTCTGTAACAACAACGTCGCCAGCAGATTTTAAGTATGCCTCAACGGTAATACCGCCATCTTTCACAAAGGCTTGGGCTAAAAGGGTATTCTCTTTGAAGAAAGCGTTAAGCTTACCTTCTGCAATTTTAGCAACCATTTCATCTGGTTTACCAGCCATTTTAGGATCTTCTTTCATGGTGTCGATGATGATAGCACGCTCTCTTACAATCGTATCAGCAGGAATAGAATTTGCATCAACTGCAAGAGGGTTCATCGCTGCAATTTGCATAGCAACGTCTCTACCAGCTTCTGCTGCTTCTTTATTTAATCCTACTAAAACACCCATACGGTTTGCACCGTGGATATAAGATGCTACATAAGCAGCTTCTACTCTTTCAAATTTAGCAACACCAATTTTTTCACCGATAGAAGCTAATTTATCGTTAATCATATCAGCCACTTTGGCACCGCCTATCAATACTTCATTTAATTCTTCTGCAGATTTTACATTGTTTGCAACAGCAGCATCAGCAATGCTTTGTGCAAATGCAACGAACTCTGCATTTTTAGAAACGAAATCTGTTTCACAAGAAATACAAACAACAAAACCAGTTTTGTTATCTGCCGAAGTTTGTGCAATAATCACACCTTCTTTTGCTTCACGGTCGCTACGTTTTGCAGCCACTTTTTGACCTTGCTTACGTAACCAATCGATAGCCGCTTCAAAATCACCAGCAGATTCTGTTAATGCTTTACGGCAATCCATCATACCTGCGCCAGTAGCCTGACGAAGTTTATTAATATCTTGGGCTGTAATGTTTACAGTACTCATAATAATTATTTTTTAGGCTTTATGAAAATTGGGCCACAAATCATTACCAACAGGTATGAAGTGATGGCCCAATTGAATTGTAATTTATTTTCCAGCAGCAGGACGACGTGTGCCTGTTGTGGTACGACGCTTAGGAGCAGCACCATCTGCGCTAGCAGGTGCTCTGCGACCACCGCGACCAGCTTCAGCTTGTGCTTCAGCTTCTAGTCGACGTGCTTTTGCTTCGTTTTCGTTGTTTGATTCTTCAGACTCATCATCATCTTTAGATGCTTGACGCTCTGCTAAACCTTCTGCGATTGCAGCAACGATGTAGTTGGTAATGATAGCAATAGATTTAGTTGCATCATCATTTGCAGGTACTGCAAAATCAACTTTGTTAGGATCACAGTTGGTATCAACCATACCAAAAGTAGTAATGCCTAAACGCTTAGCTTCTGCAAGTGCAATATGTTCCACACCAATATCTACTAAGAAAAGTGCAGCTGGTAAACGGCCTAATTGCGCGATACCACCTAAAACTTTTTCCATTTTTTCTTTATCACGACTTAAAGTAAGACGCTCTTTTTTAGTTAAGCTTTCTGCGCTTCCGTCAGCTAACATTTTTTCAATGCTTTGCATCTTTTTAACGCTCTTACGAACAGTATTGAAGTTAGTAAGCATACCACCTAACCAACGCTCAGTAGCATAAGGCATGTTCACACGCTTTGCGCATTCGCTCACGATTTCTTTTGCCTGCTTTTTAGTAGCAACAAACATGATCTTCTTACCACTCTTTGCAATTTGCTTAACAGCGGCAGCAGCTTCTTGTAAATGATCTACTGTTTTATTGAGGTCAATAATGTGAATACCTTTCTTCTCAGCAAAGATGTAAGGTAACATCTTAGGATTCCACTTCTTTTTGAGGTGACCAAAGTGTACGCCGGCCTCCAAAAGTTGTTGCTGTAATGAAGTATTATTTTCCATTGTATGATTGTATAATTTGTTAGAGTATAAGTTTGATTAACGTTTGCTGAACTGATAGCTTCTACGTGCTTTCTTGTGACCGAATTTCTTACGTTCAACACTACGTGGATCACGCTTCAATTGACCAGCTGCTTTTAAAGTAGGACGGAATTCAGGATTCATCTCTAATAAGGCACGAGCGATACCAAGCTTTGCAGCTTCGGCTTGACCTTTAAGGCCACCACCTTGTGCGTTAATTACGATGTCAAATTTGCCTAACACTTCTGCTGTCTTTAAAGGCGCTTCTACTTGATTTTGCAAGTAAACAAGTGGGAAATAAGCTTTATAGTCTTTGTCGTTTACAGTGATCTTACCATCGCCCTTGCTAATAAATACACGGGTTACAGCTTCTTTACGGCGACCAACTGCGTTTTTTTGTTTTTCCATTTATGTTGGAATTAATGTTTTGTAATTGGTTTAGAATGTAAGTTCTTTTGGTTGCTGTGCGCTGTGTTGATGAGCAGCACCTGCATAAACAAATAACTTTTTGATCATCTTGCGACCCAAACGGTTTTTAGGTAACATACCTTTTACCGCTCTTTCCATAATTACTTCTGGACGACGCTTGATTAAATCTTCAGCAGCTTCTTCTTTTTTTCCACCAGGGAAACCAGAGAAGTTGATGTATTGTTTGTCATGAAATTTGTTACCAGTGAAAACAACTTTTTCGCAGTTAATCACAATAACATAATCGCCACAGTCTACGTGTGGCGTGTAATACGCTTTGTTCTTACCACGAAGAACAGCCGCGATTTTTGATGCAATACGTCCTACGGTTTGATTAGTACCGTCAACCACATACCAGTTGTGCTGAACAGTAGCCGCGTTTGCATGCTTGGTGGTGAAATGAAGTTTACTCATAATATTTAGTTTTAATGACCCAACGCTATCCCGCTGGTTTTAAATGGACGGCAAAGGTGAGGCAGTTGAACTGATTTACCAACTATTTTGAGGTTTATTTTACGCGAACCTTTGTAAATCATTGATTTTCAATGATAAATTTGAATATATAAATTAATCATCAAAATATATGTTGATTATCAAAGAGTTATAAGCGCTATGAATATGTCATGTCCATTGAATACGGGGCCCATACGTACCAAATGTTGTAATTTTATAGTCTATGAAGAAAATTGCGTGTTTGATAGTGCTGGTTTTACTCCTACAAATGGCCGGGTATGCGCAAACATCTCCTAGGGGCAACTGGCTCATTTATTTTGGCAACCAGACTTTTAAAAAAGATTGGCTTTGGACCAATGAAATTCAGCATAGAAATTATAATGCCCTCGGTGATCTTGAACAGCTATTAATTAGAACAGGCATTGGGAAAAATTTAACCCCGGGTAACAACAACTTACTTGTAGGCGTAGGGTATATTCAATCGGAACCTTACACCGCTGGCACCAATATTAAAACGAGGCAAATTGAATGGCGAACCTACCAACAGTTTTTAACCAAGCAAAATATTGGACGACTTTACGTGCAACACCGCTACCGATTAGAAGAACGTTTTATGCCTGATAATTTTAAAATTAGGTTGCGCTATTTTTTAGGTTTAAATATACCTGTTAGTAAAAAAGAAATGGGGGCCAAAACTTGGTATGCCTCTATGTACAATGAAATATTTATGCATACGACTTCTACTTTATTTGACAGAAATAGAGTGTATGGTGCCATTGGGTATCAAGTAGGACCAAGTATTAAATTAGAACTTGGACTCATGCAGCAAATTCAACAAAACAAAAGTCGCTCCCAATTTCAATTGGTGGTATTTAACAATTTACCATTGTAGCTATGTACCACAAATTTAAACCACAATCGCTTTTTACAGGAAACACCATTATTGATGGTGCTAATAGGATTGTTGTTACAACAAAGGATGGAACCATTGTAGATATAATACCTGCATCAGAAGCCGGAGAAGATATTCAAGAACTTGATGGACTGCTTTGTCCGGGCTTTATAAATGCGCATTGCCACTTAGAATTATCACATTTAAAAAGCGCTATTCCAACGGAGACTGGACTTTCAGAATTTGTAAAACAAATAGTGCCCAAGCGCGCGGCGGCACCAGAAGTAATTGAGGAAGCCATCGAAGCTGCAGAAAATGAAATGTACAATAATGGTATTGTAGCAGTGGGTGATATTTGTAACACAGCTGATACGATTGCTGCTAAAACAAAAGGCAAAATCGCCTATTATAATTTTATAGAAATTTATGGCTTAGATCCATTACTTGCTACTCAAAAAATGAACGAAGGGCTTTTATTGCAGGCGCAATTTGAAGCAGCAAATTTAAAAGCGGTGGTAGTGCCGCACGCATCCTACTCTGTTCCGGTAGCGCTACTTGAATTACTTGCAAAAAAATACGGATCACATACCGTTAGTATACACAACCAAGAAACGAAAGCAGAAAACGATTTTTTTGAAAAGAAAATAGGTGCGTTTGTAGATATGTATGCAAGAGTAGGTGTTGATTTGGATTTTTTTACCCCAACAAAAACGACGAGTTTACAATCGGTGCTTCCTTATTTAAAAGATGCTGCAAAATGTATTTTGGTGCACAATAGTTTTACATCGGAAGCAGATATTAAAGCAGTGCAATCCACTACCACAGATGCCTATTGGTGCCTTTGCCCTATTGCCAACCAGTACATCGAAAACACCATGCCTCCCGTTCAATTACTTCGCGATCAACATACAAATATTGTTGTAGGAACAGATAGCTATGCAAGCAACTGGTCTTTAAATATGCTCGATGAATTAAAAAGGATTCAGTTGCATAATCCGCAAATACCACTCTTAGAAATGCTAACCTGGATTACAACTAATGGTGCACGTGTCCTTCAAATGGAAGACAAACTTGGAAGTATTGAATTTGGAAAAAAGCCAGGTCTTGTATTAATCGAAAATGTTTTGGACCAACATCAATTAACAAGTAATAGCTTTGCTAAGCGCATACTTTAAAATTACCAATGACAATTAAGAAAATTATTTATTGTTCATTTTTGATATTACTAGTTGGTATCCATAAACTTGTAGCACAGGAATCGATTTTATCAGGAAAAGTAGTAGACACAAATCAACTTGCATTAAAATCTGCTAGCGTAGAACTTTTTGATAGTACGGGATTAAAAGTTACAACAACGATAACGGATTCTACCGGAAACTTTTCTTTTAAAAAGATAATTTCAAAGGGATCCTTTTTAGTTGTATCCTATATTCAATACGGATCAAGAACTGTTTATATTCCAACAACAGAAAAGACAATTGATGTAGGAAAAATTATTTTATTTCCGGTTCAATACTCCCTTACCAATGTAGTTGTAAAAGGCAAAAAATTACCCATTAATTTTAAAGTGGACAAGCAGGTATTTAAAGCTAGCCAATTTGCAAACGCTGCTAATGGAAATGCCATTGATATAATTAAAAATTTACCCGGTGTAGCAGTAAACGGTCAAGGAGCAATAAGCATACGGGGTTCGGGTAGTTTTCAAGTAATTATCAATGGAAAACCTACAATGGGAGACCCTAGTTTTGTGTTAGCACAGTTTCCAGCAGGCTCCATAGAAAGTATTGAAGTAATTACAAGCCCAGGTGCCTCTTATGATGCGGACGGAAAAAGTGGAATTATTCAAATCATAACTAAAACAAATGTTGAAGAGGGCTGGATGATGCAATCAAATGTTATGTTTGGAACACCACCTATACATGATTTTGGCAACCAAAGATATACCTCGCCGCAGCGGGGCTCTATTGATGTAACAGCTGGATTAAGAAAAAACAGTTGGGATATAAACCTAGGCTTCAACCATCTAAGAAATGATATCGCAGGATATAGAGAAGGAGATGTGAACACCACTGTCAATGGAATATTTACCAATTTTCCTTCGGAGGGTGAACGTAGTTTTAAAAGATATAATACGGGAGGGCGAATTACCATTGGGTATGATACAAAATCAGGTAGCAGATGGGAAGCAGGTGCTTTTATTGGCAAAAGGTTTCAGAGCCGGGTTGCAGATTTATTTTATAAGGTTTCTCACTTAACAATTGCCTCAGGCGCTATAACGCGATTTAATTATTACAATGAAAATACGCAGGATAAGGAAGGGATATTTTCACTTATAAATATGGGGTATGATCATAAAATTTCTAGCCAATCTAGGATCAATTTTTCATTGCAATATGAAGGTGCTAATTTATCTGGCTTAACAACAAATAAAAATTATAATAACGAAACTAAAAGTTTATTATTTCAGCAAACAAATAACCCAAGTACCAATCCACTTGACGCCATTAGATTTAAAACAGATTATTCGTTAAAAGCTAATGGTAAAACCATAAACATGGGTTATCAATTACGTATTGACAAGCAAAATGGCGTATTTGATTACAGGTATCAAAATATGGGTATGCCTGGGTTTGTTATAGACCCTTTATTTTCCAGTAGCATCAAAGTGGAAAATAATATTCATGCGGGTTATATACAATTCAATGAAAAGAAAAATAAAACATTTACTCAATTTGGATTAAGAGCAGAAAATCTATCGAGAAACTTAACATTTACAGGCAACAACAACTCCAACGCACTGCAACTACTCAGCTTATTTCCTAGTTATATTATTAGACATGATCTAAAACAAAATTTAGTAGTTAAAACAACGTATACCCGCAGGGTAAAAAGAACAAATAATTTTGAATTAAATCCACTCCCTGAAAGAGAACACTCGGAAACCCTCGAACAAGGTGATCCTAACTTACTTCCAGAACTAACCGGACTCTTTGAATTAGGTTTAGAGAAAAAAATGCAGCAGGGTAGTTTTTTTATGACGCTTTATTTCCAGGATATAAAAAATCCGATTCAAAGAGTTAACAAAGTATTTAATGATACGATACTCAATAGGGTATTTACAAACGCTACAAAAGCTGTTCAGATAGGATTAGATATGAACTTGTCAAACAGGGTTACATCATTTTGGGAGTCTGTCATTGGAGGAAATATGTATAATTATAAAATTAGCGGTTCCATCTTTAATGGTTTGATCAAAGTGAACAATGCTAGTTGGATATATAGCATTAATACCTCGCAAACATTTACCCTCACAAAAGGTATAGTGATACAAGCTTCCTTAAATTATATATCAAATAGGGTAACAGCACAAGGTGAAGATGGTGCTTTTCTTACCCCACATTTATCATTTAAAAAAACAACAAAAGACCAGCGCTGGTCTTTTCAAATGCAGTGGCTGAATATAGACATGGGAGCAAATGTCTCCAACAAACAAAGAATAACAACGAGAGGTGCCAATTTTTATACCTCAACCAACTATTTATATGAAACTGATCAGCTACAATTTTCATGTAGCTTTAATCTTCGAAAAAAGAATAGAAAAATAACCCTGCCTAGCAGTGAAATTGCTGAGAAAGAATTTTAGTGCACCTCATTAATGTCAGGATAGACACGTTTTATATTTTTTAAAAGTTCACTCCCGGCTTTAAAAATTTCAATAGTCTGGTATTTGTTGGTAGACAACCGAATCCCATTAAGCTGTAACATCCTATTTAAATAAATAGATTTATCAAAAACTTTTAACGTGAGGTTATCTGGAATAAAAGTTTTATTTAAAACCAAGTCCCAGGTTTTGTTGTGATAGTTTATTAATGCCGAACTCTTAATGCTTTTCTTCTTTTTGTTCTATGTATTCAAGCAGAGCTAATCCACTTTGTTTGGCAACTCCCATAAACCTAACTGTATTTATCAATAGTCCTATCCTGCGATTGATTTTTGGAAGTACTTCCGATTTAATTTGTTCTGAAAAAGCTTCCGAACAATAAATAATTTGTTTTGGCTTCTGTGCACTTTTCAAAAAAACAACCTGAGCCGAATCAACTAATAATTGAGATGTATTTTCTCTGTTAACAACCGTATTGTTTCCAGACCTGTCATTAATTATTTTCTCCATTGCAACAGACTGCGGCATCCATTTGTACAACTCTTTCGAATATTCTCCCAACACAAATTCTGTTTCCATTGAACTGCTCCTTGCTTCTGCAGCTTCACAATCACTTGCATACTGTAAAATCTTATCTAATAAAACTGAATCTTTAATATACCGCAGGGACGCAGAGCTTTTCATTTGGTCATAGGTGTCATTTTTACTTAAAAAACGAAACACACTTGGTGGCAAATTTTGATATAAGCTATCCAGAGAAATTCGTTTATTTGCCATTAAATAAACGACAGCAGTATCAAATTCTGTTAACATTAATTTATCGCGTAAAACAACAGAGTCGATAAGTTTGATATTATTTTTTATATCCGATTGCAGTTGAAGAATAAGTTCATGCGATCTTTCCTTTTCTACATAAACTTCCCTTAAATTTTCAGCTAAAAAACCTAGCGTAACTGCTAAAAACAACATTAAAAACTCGGTGATATATTCCTTCCACTTTTTGGGATGGTGCGAGTGGTGATGTACTTCCATAGATGTATTAGTGTAAGACAGCTTGTAAGATAGGTAAAGATTTTATTTCATTAAACTTTTTGTAATGCCAACTTAAAGAGAGCTGAAATAATTCGAGGATTTTTTTTCGGTGGGCACCATTTAATTCAATCGTTTCTAAATTATTATAAAACTGAAGGGTCATAAAACTAGACGCCGTTTGTGCCTCTACACCTTCTAAAAAATAGGGATGCGCTGGTTTTTCTTCCACAAACTGTCCTTCTTTGACATCTAAAAATGGGCTATCTGTACTATACTTTCCTTGCAGTCCAAAACCAAGTGTTTCACTCAAATGAATTAAAAAATAAATGGGCAAATTACTTACAAGTACAGGTCCGCCTTTGTCTAATTGCTTGAGCGTATCTTCAATTAAATAAAATAATTCGGGATGGGGTTCGGGCTGTAAAATTTGTTGTAAAATTTCTACAATATAGGTAGCCACTGCGTTTCGGACTACATTGGAATAAACCTCTCCATATACATAACCCCAATTGGCCTCCTTTAAAATTTGCATCGCTTTTAACGGACTATGATACGCTTCTAACTCGAGTATCGCGCCGGGCTGATAAAAAACACCTTTGTTAGCACCCTTTTTACTGGACGTTCTAACCCCTTTAACAATATATTGTTGCAAACCAAAAAGCTCGGTATAAATAGATGTGATAATACTTGTGTCTCCGTATTTAGTAACACGTAACACAATCCCCTTGGTGTTATGCAGCATATTTTTTTATAAGGCGCCAGTAAATTGTTTCAGAAAACGCATATCGTTTTGAGAATACAATCTTAAATCGTTAACCTGGTATTTTAACTGCGTGATTCTTTCTACACCCATACCAAACGCAAAGCCCGTATACTTTGTAGCGTCGATACCAAAATTTTCAAGCACTTTGGGATGCACCATACCACTACCTAAAATTTCTACCCAACCGGTGTGCTTACAAATGTTACATCCTTTACCACTACAAATTTGACAACTGATATCCATCTCTGCACTAGGCTCTGTGAAAGGAAAATAGCTTGGTCTAAAACGCACTTTTACATCTTTGCCAAACATTTCTTGTACGAAAAAATAAAGCGTTTGCTTAAGGTCTGCAAAGCTTACATTTTCATCGATGTATAATCCTTCTACCTGATGAAAAAAGCAGTGTGCACGCGCGCTAATGGTTTCGTTACGGTACACGCGGCCTGGACAAATAACTCTGATAGGAGGCTTTTGTGTTTCCATAACCCTGGCCTGTACACTACTCGTATGTGTACGAAGTAACCAATCCGGATTTTGTTGAATATAAAAAGTATCCTGCATATCTCTTGCAGGATGGTCTTCTGGTAAATTCATGGCACCAAAATTGTGCCAATCATCTTCAATTTCTGGACCTTCTGCTACGGCAAAACCTAGTCTTCTAAAAATAGAAACCATTTGTCCGCGCACAATACTTAAAGGATGACGGGTCCCCACTTCGGTAGGATCGGCAGGTAAAGACCAATCGATACCTGCATTTGCCGCAGTATTCACTGGAGCAGCAGCACCCTGTAAGGCCTCGTAACGCGCTTCTGCAAAAGCTTTAAATTCATTTAAAACCTGGCCAAATTCTTTACGCTGATCGGGGGGTACATTTTTCATTTCACCCAGCACCGACTTAACTAAACCCTTGGTTCCCAGGTACTTAATACGAAAAGCCTCAACCGCATCGGGGGTTGTAGCTTCAAAAGCAGCCATTTCAGACTTGTAGGCCTCAATTTGTTGCAGAATCTGTTCCATTTCCCAAAGATAAACAGCCTGCGCCACTGATTAAAAAATGATTTAAAGCCACTATTTCATACATTTGCCTTACCCTACGTGATAATTACACAACCAATACAGGTTTCGCAGGGTTTACATTTTTACATTACACCCACATTTACATGGACTACAATACAGGAAGGAATTATTTAGGAATGAAAGAATATGGCCGTCACGTACAAAGGATGGTTGAGTATTTACTAACGATCGAAGACAGGGCAAAACGTCAACAACAAGCACAAGGCGTGATTGAACTGATGGGATTTTTAAATCCGCATTTAAAAAATGTAGAAGATTTCAAACATAAATTATGGGATCACTTATTTTTTATCAGTGATTTTAAATTAGACGTTGATAGCCCGTATCCGATTCCACAAAAAGAAACCTACAAATTAAAACCAGATCCACTTCCTTATCCTAAGCGTCATCCAAAATATGCGCACTTAGGAAAAAATTTAGAAGTGGTGATTAATAAAGCACTTGCACAAGAGGATCCAGAAAAAAAGGCTGGCTTCGCGCATCATATTGCGTATTACATGAAGCTTGCGTACAGCAACTGGCACAAAGAACTTGTACATGATGATGCAATTAGAAGCGAACTCGATACCATCACAGGTGGTGAATTAGAATTTAGCAACACGCCATATATTAAACACCGCAATCAAAATTTTGAAAGAGATGATTACGGTAGTGGAGGTAGAAATAACGGTGGTCGTTGGCAGCAAAATTTTGGTAGCAGAAATAACCGCAACAACAATAACAACAGGGGTCGCAGCGGTGGTGGCGGTGGCAATAGACCAGGCGGCGGCGGACAGGGTAACGGCCAAGGTGGTCGTGATAACCGCGGTGGCGGCGGGTTTAAGAAGCGCTACTAAATTTATTTCCAGTTACAAATAGTGAAAACAATTTTACTGTAGTTTTCTTTTTCATAAAGAACACCAATACGTTTTGCATCTAATGCAACGAGGTCTGAATAAGCCGCGTAATCACCTTTGTAATTTTCTGGCGCTTTAGCAATTAAAACTGCTTTATTTTTTGTGGTATTGTTTGTCCAATTTTTTCCTTCGTCATAACTAATGCGAAGCGTTAAGTTGTCTCTTTTTTTTGCGTCTGCTGCATTACAAAAGGCGAGTATTGTTTTTCCTTTTTTTTGTCCTACATCAAGTATCGAACCTTCACAAACAGGATCTACTAAACTGGTATCAAAATAATTTTCTTGCCAACTAGCACCGCCATCATTACTGTACGCCACGTATCTATAACGAACAGTACCTGCTTGATTGCGTGCATTTAAAATAAGTTTTCCATTACTAAGTGAAGCGGCAGTTGCCTCATTACTTCCTGGTAAAATAATGGATTTAGCAAGTGAAAAACTTTGGCCATGATCGTCTGTATAAAAAGCGTGTGCGTTATAGTCTTCAAAGTTTTTTTGTGGCGGACCTGACGAATGGTTAGCAGCTACATAGATGCGTCCTTTATATATACCCGTTAAAAACTGTGTAGCATGGCCCGGTGTGTTGGCATAACTCCGCCAATCTTCATTGAATGAATATGCTTTATTAATGCCTGGCTGATTGGGGCGGTGTACCTGCGCCGTAATATTAATAGGAGCTGACCAGGTAGCACCTTCGTCGATAGACGTTACATACCACACTTCGCGAATACCTTTTCCCATACGCATCGAATATTCGTCATTATTGCCCGTGTTATAAAATAAAAAAATACGGCCTGCTGGATAACGAGGATCTGTAAGATCTACAACAGGTGCCGGATTACCTGCTTGCAAATTATTATAATCGATAACGGTTGAAAGTGCAGACCATGTAACACCACCATCCGTACTTTTTTTAAGCACAATATTGATGTCTCCAAAATCGCCACTTCCATTTACGCGACCTTCACAAAAAGCCAATAATGTTTTACTAGGAAGTCCAATAATGGCTGGTATACGGTAGGTTTTATGTCCTTCGGTGCCGGACT
The DNA here is from genome assembly GCA_049418605.1 of Sediminibacterium sp. Lineage (GTDB taxonomy): Bacteria > Bacteroidota > Bacteroidia > Chitinophagales > Chitinophagaceae > Sediminibacterium. Next base: position 41,043 of record JBMSJE010000006.1, read on the forward strand.
CAAACACAGTGGTACCGGTAGTTTGAGCATTTACAAGCTGAACAGCAGCCATCAAAATAAAAAGGATACGCACGCTTTTATAAAACATAAGTTTGATTTATTGTGTTATAAATATAAGCTACAGCGCTTACATTTACAGCATGGAAAAATTGAATACTTTAACGAGCATCATATTATCAAGAAGATCTAGTAAACCAGCCACATTTAACGGCAATAAAATAGAAGATACGCAAATAGAAGCGTTACTAAATCTAGCACACTGGGCGCCTACACATGGCCGAACAGAACCTTGGCGTTTTAAAGTTTATGCAGGTGATGGGGTCACTAAATTTTGTGAAGCCCACGCGGCGCTCTACAAAACAAACACCGACCCCGAAGTGTTTACCACTGCAAAATTTGAGAACCTGCAAAAATTGGGGAGCCAAACTTCCCATATTATAGGCGTGTACATGCAAAGACAAGTGCCCGCAAAAATACCAGTAGTAGAAGAAATTGCGGCTACCGCCGCGGCCATGCAAAATATTTTACTTGGCGCCGAAGCCATTGGTATCAGTGCACTTTGGAGCACGGGCGGCATGACCCACCATCCCGCACTCAAAAGTTTTTGGGGCCTCGCAGAGGAAGATGTGGTGATGGGCCTACTCTACCTAGGTTATACCAATGAACCCGCCACTGCTGGTAAAAGAAATGGAACTGCTTCTGAAAAAACCGAGTGGATAAAATAGAGTAGATCAGATAGCATTATTACTAAAAAGCGTTTCTTTGTGTCAATGGAAAAAGGTGTTCAAAAATTAATTATTCTTACCGCGCCTTCCGGCGCGGGTAAGACGTCAATTACCAAGTATTTACTCGATAAATACCCGGCGCTTTCTTTTTCTATTTCTGCGGCTACCAGAGCACCACGCGGGCAGGAAGTTGATGGTGTAGATTATCATTTTATGAGTGTGGATGCGTTCAAACAAAAAATTGATGAAGACGCATTTATAGAATGGGAAATGGTGTACGAGGGGAGTTATTATGGAACATTAAAATCGGAACTGGACCGCATTTGGAGTCTTGGGAAAATACCGATGCTTGATATTGACGTACAAGGTGCCGTGCACGTGCAGCAAGCGTTTGCACACAATAGTTTATCCCTTTTTATTTTACCGCCTAGCATCGAAGCGCTTGAAAAAAGATTATCTTTAAGAGGCACGGAAACACCGGAAAGCCTAGCTGCCAGACTCAACAAAGCGAGTTATGAAATTTCATTTAGCCATCAGTTTAACCACTGCATTGTTAATGAAAATTTAGCTACAGCTTGCCAAGAAACAGAAGATATCATTACCCAGTTTTTAGGCTGGAAATAAAAAATTATTTATGCCATTTAAAAATAGAACAGTGCTCATTACTGGTGCAACTAGAGGTATTGGAAAAGCCATTGCAATTAAGCTTGCCAAAGAAGGTGCTAATATTATTATTGCTGCAAAAAGTGTGACCGAAGATCCACGACTTGGAGGCACTATTTATTCTGCAGCTGCCGAGGTAGAAGCTGCTGGTGGCAAGTGTTTGGCCGTGCAAGTAGACATTAGATTTGAAGATCAAATAGAAGCAGCGGTTGCTAAAGCATTTGAAACATTTGGTGGCATTGATGTAGTGATTAACAACGCTTCTGCCATTCAATTAACGGGTACCGAACAAACCGAAAGTAAAAAGTTTGACCTCATGCATAGCATCAATGTGCGTGGTACTTTTTTAGTAGTAAAACATGCATTGCCTTATTTAAAAAAAGGCAACAACCCACACATACTAACGCTTTCTCCACCCATTAACATGGATCCAAGATGGTTAGGACCACACGTAGCGTATACGATTAGCAAGTTTAATATGAGTATGCTTGCGATAGGTTGGGCGAAGGAATTTAAAGCTGCTGGAATTGCTTCTAATGCCATTTGGCCTAAAACAACGATCGATACTGCTGCTGTTCGCAATTTATTAGGCGGCCAGGCGCTTGCTAATATGAGCCGCACCACAGATATTATCGCCGACGCGGCGTATTATATTTTAAGGCAAAAAGCAAGTGATTGCACCGGTCATACTTTTACCGACGAAGAAGTGCTTGCAAAAGAAGGCATTACTAATTTAGACCACTACGCAGTAGTGCCTGGTGGGCAATTGTTCAACGACCTCTTTGTATAAAGCTAAATAACTGTTTTTAGCTAGCCGGATTTTCTGGACGCATTTGCGGGAACAACAACACATCCTGAATAGAAGGCTGGTTGGTCATCATCATACACAAACGGTCAATTCCAATACCAATACCCGCAGTAGGTGGCATACCATACTCAAGGGCACGTAAAAAGTCATGGTCAATAAACATCGCTTCGTCATCACCACGCTCCATCAGTTTCATTTGCTCTTCAAAACGTTCACGCTGATCGATAGGGTCATTCAATTCAGAATACGCGTTGGCTATTTCTTTTCCGTTTACCATTAGCTCAAAACGCTCAACAAGTCCGGGTTTAGAACGGTGCTTTTTGGTTAAAGGACTCATTTCTACTGGATAATCAATAATAAACGTGGGCTGAATAAAAGTATGTTCCGAGGTGGCTCCAAAAAGCTCATCAATAAGTTTCCCTTTTCCAATATTGGTAGGCACCTCTATATGTAATTGCTTACACACGGCTCTTAATCCTTCTTCGTCGAGGCCGCTTACATCAATACCTGTATTTTCTTTAATCGCATCATGAATGCTTATGCGCTTAAAGGGTGCTTTAAAATCGATGGTTTTATCACCAACGGTTACAACAGTTGTACCATGTAACGCCAATGCAATTTTTTCAAATAACTGCTCGGTGGTTTCCATCATCCAGAAATAATCTTTGTATGCGGTATACCATTCAAGCACGGTAAATTCTGGATTATGGGTTCTATCCATCCCCTCATTTCTAAAATTTCTACTAAACTCATATACCCAATCAAATCCCCCTACAATTAATCTTTTTAAATACAACTCATTGGCAATACGCAAATAAAATGGTACATCAAGTGCATTGTGATGCGTTGCAAATGGACGCGCTGCTGCACCACCCGGAATGGCCTGTAACACAGGCGTATCAACCTCTAACGCACCTTGTGCATTTAAAAATTCACGAATGGTATTAATCAGTTTTGTTCTTTTTACAAACGTATCTTTTACATCCGGATTGATAATTAAATCGGCGTAACGCTGGCGATATCTAAACTCTGGATCTGTTACTGCATCAAATACATTACCCTCATCATCACGCTTAACAACTGGTAATGGTTTTAAAGATTTTGTAAGAAGTGTTAAGCTATCTGCATGTATCGAAGTTTCTCCTGTTTTAGTGATAAAAGCATATCCAGTTACACCAATAATATCGCCTAAATCTAACCCGTGCTTTACCACATTGTCCCAAAAACTAAAGTCTTCACCTTGACAAATATTGTCTCTTTTAACATAGAGTTGAATAATGCCCTTAGTGTCCTGAATTTTTATAAAAAATACTTTACCCTTATCGTTGATACTCATGATTCGTCCAGCCACACAAACAGTTGCAAAATTAGCGGCCGTTTCTTCGGTAAAACCATCTTTAATATCTACCGAGTAGTGTGTTACCGGGTATAATGCCGCAGGAAAAGCGTCCACACCTGCGCTTTGCATGGCTTGCAGTTTTTCTCTACGAATGA
>JBMSJE010000007.1:0-43694 GCA_049418605.1 Sediminibacterium sp.
GCAATGAATTTGGCCAGTTTGAAAGTGGCGTTGCTGCTAAAATGATGGGCGTAGTTCCAAGTGTTGTTTTTGGAGGATGTATGACACTTTTAGTTGTAGTAATTACTTGGTTTAAAGCGCCTACCCTAAAAGAAATGGAATACTAATCTGGTATTACTAATTTATTATTACTTCTATTAACATCCGCCATTCTTAGTGATGGATCAATTTCAATAGACTTAATATCTTTAATAGATTTAGTAATGGCTAGTTGATAAGCCGGGTCTACCCATTTCCATGCTGCATGTACTGTTCGTGGCGCATTTCCCTCTGCTGGCTTTTCACCAAATTGTAAATTAAGCGGTACGTAATGCAATTCTTGAGAACCATCTTTATAGGTCACTAAAACATCAATAGGCATTGGCATTTTCCCAATACGTTTAATGGTAATATTTGTTTTATCGTTAACAAGATTTATATCGCCTACTGCATAATCAATTGTTTTGGTAGAATTAATCCAATACTCTTTGTACCAATCAAGTTCTAACCCACTTCTTTTTTCTGCAACACGTATAAAGTCATTTGGATTAGGATGTTTAAACCGCCATGCATTGTAATAATCAATTAATACTTGGTCTCTAACAGAATCACCAATAACATAACCCAACTGACTCATAAATACAGCACCCTTACTGTAGGCAGAAGTACTGTATGCTAAATTGGTATTATAATGATCCGAATGCGTACTTGCCGGTTCATCAAAAGGACTCTTTGTTAAACTAATATAACTCCTGTATGAACCCTCATACGGGAAACCTTTCGTGCCATTTAGCTCTGCTAATACGCGCGTACTTGCATAATCAGTAAAACCTTCATCCATCCATGGATACAATGACTCGTTAGACCCCATTAACATTTGATACCAAGTATGCATCCACTCATGAACAGCAGTTCCAACACTAGCGCTTTTAATAAGTGTGCCCATTGGGTATTCCATACCGCCATCACCACCCTGAATAAAAGTGTATGTTTTGTATGGGTATGCACCAAAAGTTTTTGCAATAATGGGATATGCATTATTTACTAGATCCGCCATTTTTTGCCAATTATTTTCTAAAGAATCAACGGCTTTATACACCACTCTAATAAGTGGGGCACCACCAGCAGGTTTGCGAGTAATCATTTTATAAGTAGGATCGGCAGCCCACATAAAATCGTGCACATTGTATGCCTGCCACTTCCATGTTTTTGTTGCACCTAAGACTTGTGTAACTTTCGCACCAGGCGTTTCATAACCCATGCCAATTTCTTGCGGATTTTGTAAGTCGCCGCCAGCAGCTACAAAATAATTTTTATCGATGGTAATATTGACATCAAAATCTCCCCATACGCCATAAAATTCTCTTGCAATGTACTGATTCGCATGCCAACCCTGGTAATCGTACTCGGCCAATTTAGGATACCACTGACTCATACTGTAACGAATCCCTTCTTTATTATCCCTGCCACTTCTTCTAACTTGGAGCGGCACTTGTGCTTCAAAGGATACTTCCAATTGCACCGATGATTTTGGCAACACAGGCTTTGCTAACACAACTTCAAGTATGGTTTCATGTTCTTTTAATAACTGTGCTACACCATTTATTTTTACATACTTGACGTTTTGGTAGCCTATTTCTGAAGGAGACAATTTACTAATACGGTCTTTAACACGCGCATCCCAGTCAAGTCCGTCACTCATTCTAGAAGCAGGTCTTATTTGAATTTGACCTAGTTCTCTACTTCTAATATCCATGCTACTTCCAGGCTGAAATGCATTCCAATAGGTGTGAAAAAATATTTTATTAAGTGTATCAGGTGAGTTGTTGGTGTACACTATTTTTTCGATACCATTCATTCTATTCGTTACTACATCCATATTTACATTGATGGTATACTTAATTCGTTGTTGCCAACGATCCGTTTGCGCAACAAGGGTTGAAGCATGCGTTAGTAGTAAACACACAAATCCAAACAATAAAATCTTTTTCATTTTTATCAAATTAATAGTTACAATAAAAATAAGGAATTATTCGGCGCCAGCCACTACAATAACAATTTCGCCCTTTACCGTTTTTGATTCAAAGTATGCCGCCAAATCTGCTAAACTGCCTTGCTTATTTTCTTCAAACATTTTAGTGAGCTCCCTACTAACACTAGCAATACGGTCGGCACCAAAATAAATAGCCAACTCTTTGAGGGTTTTCACAAGCCGCATGGGACTTTCATATAAAATGATGGTTCGAGGCTCAACCGCCAATTGCTTTAATAAGGTTTGTCTCCCTTTTTTTAAAGGTAAGAATCCTTCAAACACAAACCGGTTGGTAGGAATACCGCTGTTAACAAGCGCTGGCACAAAGGCAGTGGCGCCAGGTAAACATTCAACTTTTATGCCTTCTTTGATACAATCACGAACGAGTAAAAAGGCAGGATCAGAAATACCTGGTGTACCAGCATCTGTAATGAGTGCAAAAGTTTTACCCGCCTTTAACTGATCGATTAGGTGCCCAACAATTTTATGCTCGTTGTGCTGATGATACGGCGATAAAGGTTTTTGAATTTGGTAGTGCTGGAGTAGTTTTGATGAAGTTCGGGTGTCTTCACACAAAATAACATCTACCAATTGCAACACTTCTATACCCCTAAAAGTCATGTCTTTTAAATTACCAAGTGATGTAGGAACCAGGTATAGCATGGCTTTGGGGTTAATACAAATTATGCTAAAAATTCAATTTCAAAATATTCCATCACTGCATTTGCGAGTAATTTTTTACTTGCATTTTCTGCAATAACAGTAGCTGCTTCTTTACTATCCGCTTCGATTTGTACGTTTATATTTTTTCCCACACGTACATCTTGCACACCCGTTAAATCCAAGTTGTGAAGTCCGCTTAGTACAGCTTTACCTTGCGGGTCTAATAAATCTTTTAAGGGCATTACCTTAATCTGAACATTGAAAATCATAAGTACCAATATTTGAGGGACAAAGATAGAACTACATATGCAATAAACACAATAGGAACAGCTATCCAACCAAAACAAATTGCAGAAACAAGGCCAATAGCTACTAAAATAAATAGCGGGAGTAGTTTTTTAAACGAAAACTGGCTAAACTTAAACGCCATCATTGGCAGCGTTGACACCATTAAATAGCTACAACCTAGTACCACCACATACCAAAACCATTTGTTGAGTAAAAGGCCTGTAACCATGGCTTGATCCATGGGTGCATACCAATAAATAACAGGGAAAGAGGCAAATAATAGCCCAACAGCAGGCACAGGAACACCCGTAAAACCAGATGTCGATGGCGCCGAAATATTAAACCTTGCAAGCCTATACGCTGCAGCACATGGCAAAATAAATACAGGCAGGAGTTGTAGCCAAGAGGCAGACAATCCATCTATGTCTTGGGCGAGTGAAAGCCTTAAAAACTGATAGGCAATTAAGGAAGGGGCTACACCAAAACTTACGAGATCAGCAAGGGAATCTAATTGCTTACCCATTTCTGAGGAACTCCCCAGTAAACGTGCTAAAAAGCCATCAAAATAATCTACCACCGCTGCAAGTGCTAAACATAAACTAGCCCTATAAATTTGTTGTGGAATTTCAATTAAATTTTCGCCATCCGCACCAACAGTAATCATAATGCCTGGCATTGTGATGTAAACAATAGCAACGCATCCGAAAAACAAATTAAGTAAGGTGAATAAATTGGGTATTTGCTTTTTTATCATACTATTTATTTCTTACTTTTTACAGAAGACTTTTTCATATAAGACTCTATTTCTTCAACGGTGATAGGTATATTTTTCATGAGATCTATGTTACCCGTTTTTGTCATCCAAAAATTATTTTCGATACGAACACCCATTTTTTCTTCTTCGATATAAATACCAGGCTCAATCGTAAATACCATGCCAGCCTGTATGGGAGCGGTTCTTGTACCAAGATCATGTACATCAAGTCCTAGATGATGTGAAATGCCATGGTATAAATACTTACGGTAGGCAGGATTTTCAGGGTCTTGATTTTTAATAGCCGCTTTTGTTAGAAGCCCAATTTTTTCAAATTGCTTGGTGGCTTCTACCCCAACTTTATCGGTGTACTGCACAACCGATATCCCTGGCTTTAAAATAGACTTTGCATAGTTGTGCAAATGTAAACATGCATTGTACACTTCTTTTTGACGCTTTGTAAAAACGCCACTCACTGGCACCGTTCTTGTTAAATCAGCACAGTAACCTCCATACTCTGCACCAAAATCCATGAGCAGCATCTCCCCTGCTTCACATACCTGGTTATTGGAAACATAATGCAGTGTTCTGGCTCTATCACCACTTGCTATAATACTATGGTAGGCAGGACCAGTGGCGCGCCTCTTTAAAAATTGATGATAAATTTCTGCTTCAATTTCATACTCGGTAACACCTGGCTTAATAAAGCCTAATAAATGTCTAAAAGTTTGATCTGTTATATCAATGGCTTTACCAATAACAGCTACTTCTTCTTTTGATTTAACAGCTCTTAATGTTCGCATGATTTTTGCGGCGCGCGCATATCCATGTAACGGATACCTTGCTTTCATTTCTGCTACAAACCTGTAATCTCTACTAGCAACATCTGTGGCTTTTCTATCATTTTCGTTGGTATCTAAATAAATAGTGTCGGCTAAATGAACCCATGTTTGAAGCATCGCATCAATGGTGTCTAACCAAACAATGGTTTGAATACCAGATATAGCGGTCGCATCAGCAACACGCAATCTTTTGCCATCCCACTTTTCTTTTAATTCTTTGGGTCTTACTAAAACTAATACTTCTCGGTATTTAGGATCGGGACAATTTGGAAACAATACAACCATTGAATCTTCCTGCTCAATACCAGACAACCAATATAAATCTGTGTTTTGTTTAAACGCATGAAGTGCATCACCATTAGAAGGCCACTCATCATTGCTTACAAAAATAGCAATGCTGTTGGGTTTCATTTCCTTCATAAACCGTTTACGGTTATCAATAAAAATTTGCTTATTAAGGGGTAAATATTTCATAGGTGAAAGTATGAGCGCTTGTCAATAATGCACTAAAAATAAGAAAAGAATTAGAATTTCACCGAAGGACATCTTACACCCCTTGCTAGTGCAGAAGAAACCACCCCTGTTTTAATGATAGATAGTTCGTAAGCGCCCCTAGTATTATTGGCTGCTTTTAGCGTTGAAACGGTAGCATCATAATTAAAAGTAAAGCGGGTATCATTAAGTTGGAAACCAAAAACAGGAATTACAGCATCGCCATTTCGCATATATAAACCCAATATCATTTGCCTTGACCCATCACCACTTAAATCGCGGTTGGCATTAAGACCAAGTACCAGCTCAGATGCTGTATTCATTTTACTCATGTAAACATTAGGATTTACAATCCATGATTCTCCAACTTTTAAACTCGCATTTATAAATACTGTATAGCGCATATCAATACTTGCATCGGAAACAAGCGGGTCAAAAAAACTTTCTCTCGGTCTGTTAATATGTTGCGCACTAAACCCTGCATTGAAATAAAATTTTTCGGAAGCAAAATAGGCATAATTAATACCTGCCTGTAAATCGGCGTAAGCCGTTTGAGTATATGCAAAAGGTTCATTAGATGGTATGGTTACATCAAAAAATTTACCATTCCACTGGTTGTCAAAAGATAATTTAGCAATATCAATGCGCTTACTAATCAACCCTCCTGTAAAACCTACACTTAATAAACTACTATACCCAAGCATTTGATGATACGCAACGGAAGCATACGCGCTTGTGTTGATTAGATTACCCGCTCCTGCGGCATCGCGATACAAGGCACCACCCACGCCCATCCATCCATTTTCAAACCTTCCTGTAAATAGTTGAGCATCCCCCCACACAGACATAGTTTTAAATGGAGTGCCCACTGCACCCCACTGATTGCGGTAGTTTGCACCAATGCGGTAATCATTATCCGGATTAAAACCTGTATTTGCCGGGTTCACTAAAATAGGCGCATTAAAGTACTGACTAAAATGCAAGTCTTGTGCATTTGATGGCAGCGAACCCACCATCAAAAGAAGAAATAATATGTATTGCATTTTAGATTTCATTGGCTATCGAAGTAATGTGATATCTCCTTTTTTGGCTAATTTTTCTCCGGTATAAAATTCAACCACTGCACTATAATGATACACATCTTGTGCTTGCAATTTTCCTTTAAAGTATCCATCCCAACCTGTATTCATATCAGTGGTAGCAAAAACAAGTTCACCCCATCTATTAAATATTTGAAGACTTACTTTTGTAATACCAAATCCTCTAACAAATATACGATCATTAACCCCATCCCCATTAGGCGTAAATGCATTTGGAACACTATACCCTACTTCTACGGTAGCATCAATTGGTGTGCAAGTAGTATCAGAACATCCGGTTGCATTTGTTGCTACTAGGCATACATTATATGTTGCCGTTTTTTGATATTGATAAGAAATAGTAGTATCCCGCTTTGATGTTAGAAGTGAATTGCCATCACCAAAAATCCATTTATACGTAACTGCCCCATTACTTGTGTTAATGAGTTGCACAGGTATATTAGGCATTGTAGGATTGGGTGAATACGTAAATGATGCAGTAGGTTTATTTACCACAACAAGGTTCTGAATAATTGTATCCCGTTTATTACATGTGTTTACATCTACAGCAATTAATTGAACTGCATAGGTTCCAGGCCTTGCATACACATGCGAGGGATTAGTTTGTGTTGAGGTAGCGCCATCTCCAAAATCCCAGAAAAACTGCTGCCCCGCAATAGAGGTGTTTCTAAAACTAGCATTAAACGGTGCGCACGCAGCTGATGGCAATGTGAAATTAGCAATTACATTGGGTGCTAAACTAATTTGTTTGATTAAGCTATCCGGGCTGTTACAATAATTCGTGTCATTTAAAATGAGTTTAACATTATACGCCCCGCCAGCCGTATAGGTATGTCTTATAATACCTGTTCCCGCTGTTAATTTTGTTCCGTCACCAAAATCCCAAATAAAACTTTTATTGGAAAAAGGTTTTGTTACTGGACCTGTGCTCGTGTTATCAAATTCAAATATCAATTGATCACATGGTGGCACTTTTGAAGAAACAAATGAAATATTAACGTCATCATTTCTAACATGCATATTTATATAAGCAGTATCCGCTACATTACAAGTACTTGAATCGATGGCAACCAACGAAACCCTAAACACACCAACTTTGGTAAAATTATGAGCTATTTTTGCAGTATTGGAAGTTACGGAAGGTGACCCATCGCCAAAATTCCATACATAGGATTTAGCCTGCGCAAGTGTATCTGCAAAATCTACTGTCATTGGTACGCAACCAGACGTGTCTCTTATGGTTCCCTTTATCGATGCTTTTAAGCCAGCCCCAACACCCGCTAAATTAAACGCTAGTTTAATGGCCAATAAATTGCAGCGTGCATCGGCGGTTGATAAATTGCTAGCCGACCAAACGCCCGCAGAACCGCGTAAAGCTGTTCCTGGTGCTGGATTAGAGCCTAAACATGAGCACACCGATTGATAGATGGTGCCGTTTTTATCGAAGCGACTGGTTCCACCATCTACATGATCCCCTAGCGGACCATTCGTTCCAGATATAGAACCAAAAAAGGTAGCGTATAAAATATTTTTAGCACTTTTTTCAAGTACAAAAAAGTAGAGGTCTTCGCCATCTGTTGTGGTACTTAATTGACCTGTCCCAAATGTGGCAAGTCCTTTGGTTCCAGCAGATGGAAACCCTGGTGCGAGTGTACCTCCCCAGCCAGATACGTATACATTTTCACAACGATCTACTAAAAAAGCGGTTGGAGAAATATTAGGCAAACTACCGGTTGAAGTACCAAAATTTGCAGAGTACAAAAACTGCGTAAGATCTGGTTGTAATTTAGAAATAAATTGTTTGCCCGTAGCCTGATTGCCCCCACTATTAAATGGAGAATTGATAACTGGCCATGCAACAGTTGTGGTTCCCATTATATATGGAAATCCAAATTTATCAAATTGAATACCATAAATAATATCGTCGCCTGTTGTGCCAAAATAACTACTTGCAATTTGCCTGGATCCATCAGGACTTATAAATGTTACAAAACCATCAATACCTCCCTGATTGGTGCCAAATAAAACCCCTGCTTTGCTACCCGGGAAATCAGTACTTGCGGTTGCACCTGCTACATAAATAAAACCTGTAAATGGATTGATGGCAAGCACAAAAGCAGCATCATCATTATCACCACCTAAAAAAGAACTAAATATTACAGCGTCTAAATTAGGTGTCATTTTTAATACCACACCATCCTGAAAACGAGTGGTGGTTTTTTTACCTGGTAAAGTTTGAAAAGCACCTGCCGATGTTCTAAAATCTTCTGACTGTGTTACAGATGCCAAAATAATATTTCCAGCGCCATCCACAATTACTTCACTACGCGCATCATCACCATAATTGCGCCGTGTAGATTCTGATTCCTGTGGTTTGATATAATTAGGCCTAATATTTACACCATCATCGGCACTACCGCCCATACGCACTGATCCAATAAGTGCCGCTCCTGCCCCATTTAATTTTGTGATAACAATATCGAATAATCCACCAAGTGGACCGTAGGTAGACAGACCCTTTACAGGATAGGTATTACCTGAGGATGTTCTTCCTGCGATAATTAAATTTCCACTCGCATCTACTACCAAACTATGGGGTTGTTCATTTCCTTTTCCACCAATGTAAGTTGCGTACATCCGATTTACCCCACTAGGATCAAATTTCATAATTCCTATGTCCAATGGACCAATATCACCCTCTGTAACACCGCCACCAAAAGTGGTTTGAAAAGCGCCATTACTAACCGGAAAAGTGCCAGAACTACCAAACACAATACCACCCGCATAAAAGTTACCCTGCGGGTCATAAGTGGCGGTATACCCCCAATTATCGGCAGTACTTCCTGTGTATCCAAAAAATACAATCGACGGATCAATTACCAAGGTTTGGGTTTTGTCATAATCTCCTGCAATTGTAAACTTTACAATATTTCCTTTGACTGTATAATTACAATCCACTTCTTTTTTGCCTTCTTTTTTTAGCTGATAAGAGTAGGGAGCTAATTCAGAAACAGTGGTTACCCTAGTTTTTATTTCGAGCGCCCGGTTTTTTATTTTAATACCATCTGCACCATCAACATATAAAGCAATTTTTGAAACGTCGGCTCCTGGGTGCACGATAATATCATATTTTAATTGGGATTCGTTGGTATAATACCTGATATCAATACCAGGGTATAAATTTTTATATACAACTGCTTTGTAAATTTTACATTCACTCGCCCATTTACTAGCGTCATTCCCTATAAAATAATTGTTGTACGATGGCTGAACTTTTTCAGGTACAATGGTGGGATTTGGATTGGCATTTAAAAAGCGAACTTCATAGGCATGCGAATGTAATACGCCATCAAAATTTTCAGGCACCGTTGAAACATGATTTTTTTCGCGGGGGTGCGTGTTTAAAGCGGCTAAATCTTGAGGGTTATGAACGAGCACTCGATACCCGTTATTTTGAAGCGCAAAAGCTCCAGCAACAGTTTGTGCTTGAAACTTAATTGCTTCCGGCCACTGACCTTTATTTTCAGTAAATTCGAGGTACTGCTGCGCGCTCACCTCTACTATAAAAGCGGTAAATAAAATCAATAAAACACCAACTAATCTGCGCAGCAACATCTTGTTTATTTATGAGTTACGATATCTTTCCCCACCCCGACCTAGCCTTTTGGGATTGAAGATAGTTTTTCAATTCTAAATTTTTTGCCAAATTAAGGGTATGGTCTTCTTCTACCAGCTTTTCAGCAGCCATTTTAGCTACTTCTAGTACCTCTTTGTCATTAACAATATTAGCAAGCTTAAAGTTCAAAGCACCACTTTGTCTAGTCCCCTCAATATCGCCCGGACCCCTTAGTTCTAGGTCTTTTTCGGCAATTAAGAAGCCGTCATTGGTAGCACACATAATTTTGATGCGCTCCCTAGCATCGTTGCTTACTTTTTGACCTGTTAATAAAACGCAAAAACTTTTTTCGGAGCCCCTTCCTACCCGTCCGCGTAACTGATGCAACTGCGATAAACCAAATTTTTCGGAACTTTCGATGACCATGACGGATGCATTAGGCACATTCACACCTACCTCAATTACGGTGGTGGCTACCATAATTTGTGTATCTCCATTTACAAAGCGCGCCATGTTGGATTCTTTTTGATCCGATGGTTGTCTTCCATGCACCATGCTAATTTTATAATTTGGCTCCGGGAAAAAACTTTTTACTTGTTCATAGCCTTGCATGAGATCTTCGTAAGAAAGTTTTTCACTCTCTTCAATTAATGGATAAATAAAATAAGCTTGTCTTCCTTTTTCGATTTCTGTTTTTACAAAATCCATAACCGATGCGCGCATCATTTCATTGCGGTGCACGGTTGTAATAGGATGTCTACCCGGTGGCAGTTCATCCATCACACTATAATCAAGATCGCCATATGCTGTCATGGCAAGGGTTCTAGGGATTGGCGTTGCTGTCATCACAAGCACGTGTGGCGGTATTAAAGCCTTCTCCCATAATTTAGCACGCTGCGCTACACCAAAGCGATGCTGTTCATCTACAACCACAAAACCTAAATTTTTAAACTGAACTTTTTCTTCAATAACAGCGTGTGTGCCAACCACAAAATGCAGGGTGCCATCTTGCAAACCTTGCATGATTTTTTTTCTTGCAGCTGTTTTGGTGCTACCCGTTAAGAGCGCAAGTTCTACACCCATATCTTTTAATAATGCACTGAGTCCATGATAATGCTGCTGCGCCAAAATTTCGGTGGGTGCCATTAAGCAACTCTGAAACCCGTTGTCTGCTGCAAGGAGCATACTAAGTAACGCTACAATGGTTTTACCACTACCCACATCTCCTTGTAAAAGGCGGTTCATTTGACGACCCCTAGCAGTATCGGTTCTAATTTCTTTGAGGACTCTTTTTTGTGCACCTGTTAATTCAAAAGGCAAATACTGGTTGTAAAACGTATTAAAAAAATCGCCAACTTTTTCAAAAACAACACCCCTGCTTGACTGATGCCTGGCAAGGCGCACAAGGTTTAAGCGCACTTGTGCCACAAATAATTCTTCAAATTTTAAGCGCCTCAGCGCTGCTTTATAGGCCTTGTCTGAAATCGGAAAATGAATATTGGAATAAGCCTCATAACGGTTCATGAGCTTATAATCGGATGATATATGGGCAGGTAAATTTTCAGGTATATCTGCGGGCTTAATCATGGAAAAAAGCTGGTACGTCAGTTTTGCCAGTTGTCTTCCATTAAGCCCACGGGCCTTTAATTTTTCGGTGGCTGGGTAAACCGGTTCTAAATAATCTTTGCCCCCTTCTTTGGACAGGGTGAAAATTTCAATTTCGGGGTGTACCATTTGAGGCTTCCCATTAAAAAAGCCTGTTTTACCAAAAACCAGGTATTTCTGTCCTGGAACTAGGTTTTTTTGCACCCAATTAGCCCCCTGAAACCAAGCTAGTTCTAATGTACCCGTATCATCCACCAACTGCGCAATAAGGCGTCTAGCCCTTTTATCACCCATTAAAGCGGGTGGCTGAAGTATACCTACTACCTGCACAAAGTCGGTGGCGGGGCTAATGGAGCCTATCTTGTGCACCTGGGTTTTATCGATATGCCTGTGCGGATAATGTTCAAGTAAATCCGAAAAGGTATAAATCGACAGCTCCTTTTTTAATAATTCACCCCTCAAAGGGCCAACGCCTTTCAGGTATTCGATGGGTGAGCCTAATATGTGATTGGAAGCTTGAATAAGGGGCAGTTTTAGGGTATTTGTATAGCAAATATCATGAAAAAGCGCCTTATCTTCGCGGCTATGGAAAAAGAGGTGGTTTTAAGTGGCATTAGGCCAACAGGATTCCTTCATTTAGGTAACTATTTTGGCGCCATGCGCAATTATGTGCGCATGCAAGACGAGTTCAATTGTTACTTTTTTGTAGCAAACTGGCATAGCCTTACCACCCATCCAGATACCAAAGAATTACAAGCAAATGTTTTACGCGTGATTGCCGAAAATATTGCTTGCGGACTAGATCCAGAAAAAGTAGCCTTGTATGTACAAAGTGACGTTCCTCAAATTGCAGAACTTTATTTGTACTTGAATATGATGGCGTATAAAGGTGAACTTGAAAAAACAGTGACCTTTAAAGAAAAAGTTCGTTTACAACCAGAAAACGTAAACGCTGGACTTCTTACCTACCCTGTATTACAAGCCGCAGATATTTTAATTCACCGCGCTGTAAAAGTGCCTGTTGGTAAAGACCAGGAACAGCATTTAGAAATGGCGCGCAATTATGCAGAGCGCTTTAACCATAGATACGGCGAGGTTTTACCGTTACCTTATGCATTTAATTATGGCGGCGAACTTGTAAAAATTATGAGTTTAGATGGCGAAGGTAAAATGAGTAAAAGTGAAAATCAAATGAACACACTTTACTTAGCCGATGAAGATGATGTGATTCGTAAAAAAATCATGAAAGCGAAAACGGATGGCGGCCCTTTAATGCCAAACGCTCCAATGCCTGGGTACATCGAAAACTTATTTACCCTGATGGGACTTGTTAGCACACCAGATACAGTAGAAAAATTTACCGCTGATTACAATAACAGTAGTGAAGGCAATTGTATTATCAGATACGGTGATCTTAAAAAGCAACTAGCAGAAGACATGGCCGCCTTTATTAAGCCTATTCGTGAAAAGGCCGCTGATTTACAACAAGACACGGCCACCCTTCAAAAAATCATGAAACTAGGTGCCGA
Organism: Sediminibacterium sp.; assembly: GCA_049418605.1. Taxonomy (GTDB): domain Bacteria; phylum Bacteroidota; class Bacteroidia; order Chitinophagales; family Chitinophagaceae; genus Sediminibacterium. The sequence continues at coordinate 12,940 of JBMSJE010000007.1, forward strand.
AAAGGCAGGCGAAAGCGCCTCTAAAACCCTAACATTGGTTAGGAGCGCTATTGGCATGAACTATTATTAAAAAAAACAAACTTTAATTATCTTTTTAAGATACTCATTTCGTATTTTCAACCCCTATGGCAAAAGCTAAGAAACCCAAACACATCGCTATCGCAGGTAATATCGGCGCAGGTAAAACAACACTCACTGAAATGCTGAGTAAGCATTACCGTTGGATACCTCAATTTGAAGACGTAGACCACAATCCATACCTCATGGATTTCTATGAAGACATGCCTAGATGGAGTTTTAATTTACAAGTGTACTTTTTAAATGGTAGACTTAACCAATTACTAGAAATCGCAAGAGGTACTGAAACCATTATTCAAGACCGAACCATTTACGAAGATGCCAATATTTTTGCGCCCAATTTACACGAAATGGGGCTTATGAGTAAGCGTGACTTTGATAACTATTATGCGTTTTTTACCACGCTTAAAACCATGGTACAACCTCCGGATTTACTCATTTATTTAAAAGCTTCTGTTCCTACCCTCGTATCACAAATACAAAAAAGAGGAAGAGAATATGAAGAAAATATCAGACTCGATTATTTAAAACGCCTCAACGAATATTACAACAAATGGATTGATGGTTATCAAGAAGGTCCTTTACTTGTAATTGATTGCGATAAAAATAAATTTGGTGAAAATGAAGCTGACCTAGGTGATATCATTGGAAAAATTGATAGTACATTATTTGGCCTCTTCTAGTTTTTCTCTCTTAATCGTATACTAATGGCAAACGGCGTCGTTACTGCTTCTATTGTAGAACAGTTTAAGCAACTTATTGGAAATGATTTTGTAGTAGCAGATGAAGAAAGCTTGCATAAGTATGGCAAAGACGAAACCGAAAATTTATTGTACTTGCCTGCGATTGTTGTAAAGCCAAAAACAGCAGCTGAGATTTCAGCCATCCTAAAAATTTGTAACGAACATGTATTACCCGTAACGCCAAGAGGTGCAGGTACAGGGTTAACAGGTGGCGCACTTCCACATTTAGGCGGCGTATTATTATCTACCGAAAGACTCAATCAAATACTTGATATTGAAGAGCGTAATTTGCAAGTAACCACTGAGCCTGGTGTGATCACAGAAGTATTACAAAATGCAGTAAAAGAAAAAGGACTTTTTTACCCACCCGACCCTGCTAGCAAAGGAAGTTGTTTTATAGGTGGTAATATTTCTGAAAACTCAGGCGGCCCTAAGGCTGTAAAATACGGCGTCGTAAAAGACTATGTTTTAAACTTAGAAGTCGTATTAGCTTCTGGTGAAATTATTTGGACTGGTTCTAATGTTTTAAAAAATGCCACTGGCTATAACCTTACACAATTAATTGTTGGTAGCGAAGGCACCCTTGGTATTGTTACTAAAATTGTGCTTCGTTTAATTCCGCATCCGAAATTTGATTTACTTATGCTTGCTCCATTTAATAGCTTAGAAAAAGCGAGCGAAGCAGTGAGTGCCATTTTTAGAGCAGGCATTACGCCAAGCGCAATGGAGCTCATGGAAATAGACGCCATAACACTTGCCACTGAAATGTTAGAGAGTTCAGCGGTTCCATTAACAGATGGTTTAGCTGCGCATTTAATTATCGAAGTAGACGGCAATAACCTAGATGTTTTAATGCATGAAATGGAAGCCATTTCAGAAGTATTAAATAGTTACGAAGTAGGTGAAATATATTTTGCAGAAGACGCGGAGCAAAAAAATGAACTTTGGAAAATTCGCCGAAAAGCAAATGAAGCATCTGTGATGGCAGGCTACACCATTGAGGAAGATGCTGTTGTGCCAAGGGCTGAACTACCTAAATTAATTAGAGGTGTTAAAGAAATTGCTGCTAATAATGGCTTTAAAGTAGTTTGTTATGGTCACGCAGGTGATGGCAATTTGCATATTCGCATCAACCACCCTACCATTAAAAATAGTTACAACAATCCTGAAATGACGGCTGCGCTCATGCCACTCTTTGAACTCATTGCAAGCTTAGGCGGAACCATTAGTGGGGAACACGGTGTGGGACTGATTCAAAAACCTTTTTTGAAAACTGTTTTTTCGGAAACACATTTAAGACTCATGCGTTCTATCAAAAAAACATTTGACCCTAATAATATATTAAACGCTGGTAAAATTTTTGATACAGAAAGTCATTAAAAACTTTGCAGTAAAGCCAGCGCTTCTTTTGCTGTTGTAGCAACCATCAAACGATGTTCGAAATTTTCATATAAAAAACCTTGGGCTTGCATCACACGCATATGTGCAATTAAGTGATCATAAAAGCCATTACAGTTTAATAAGATAATTTTTTTGTCGTGAATTTTTAATGTATTCCAAGTTAGCATTTCAAAGAGTTCGTCTAGTGTGCCATTGCCACCTGGTAAAATGAGTGCAGCATCACATAGATCATACATCATCTTTTTTCTTACATGCATATCTGAAACAATATGCAATTCTGTAATGCCTTCATGTTGGTGCTCCCAAGCAATCAAGAGTTCAGGTATTACGCCAATAACTTTAACGCCGGCAGCCATAGCGCCATTGGCGACAGCACCCATAAGGCCTTTATTGCCGCCCCCATAAACAAGGCTCATGCCAGCAGCTCCTAATAAATTTCCAAAGGCTGTTGCCTCCATTAAAAACTGAGGGTCTAACCCATCTTTTGAACCACAAAAAACAGCTACCGTTTGTATAGACATATATCAGATTCTTATGCGTGGAAAGGAGCAATATCCTTACCTTTAAGGCCTACAATTTAACAAAAATAACGATTGCTATGTCGCCCATTGTTTTATTTTCTTTTGTAATTATATACTTTCTAATTCTACTTGTGGTTGCTAAAATTACAGGCAAAAACAGCACCAATGATTCTTTTTTTATTGGTAATAGAAATAGCAACTGGATGCTTGTGGCATTTGGAATGGTGGGCACTTCACTGAGCGGTGTAACCTTTGTGAGCGTTCCCGGACAAGTGGGTACCCTTGTAGGTGGCACCAATTACGTAAACGCATTTTCATATTTACAAATTACACTGGGTTATGTGATTGGTTATTTAACCATTGCTTATGTGCTCCTCCCACTCTACTACAAGCTTAATTTAACGTCGATATACAATTATTTAAGCACTCGACTTGGTGTTACTTCGTATAAAACGGGTGCGTCCTTTTTTATTTTATCTAGGACACTAGGCGCCACAGCAAGGCTTTACTTAGTGGTACGTATTTTACAAGATGCGATCCTACAAAGTTTCCATGTTCCGTTTTGGGCAACAACGCTCATTATCCTACTCATGATACTTTTATACACTTATGAAGGTGGCGTTAAAACCATTGTTTGGACCGATACACTACAAACTTCTTGTATGCTTTTAGGACTGGTGATTTGTGTCTTTTATATCCTAAATCAACTGCATGTAGGTTTCTTTGAAAGCTTATCAACTATGGCCGACAAAGGTTACACTAAAATCTTTTTTACAGAACCAACCAGTAAGCTATTTTTTGTTAAGCAAATATTAGCGGGCGCCTTTGTTACCATTACCATGACAGGTATGGATCAGGAAATGATGCAAAAAAACATATCAGTAAAGACCTTAAAAGATTCGCAAAAAAATGTAATCACGCTAGGCTTTACCATGTTAGTTGTTATTACCCTCTTTTTGTTTTTAGGGGGGTTACTCTATTTGTTTGCAAGTGCAAATAGCCTATCCGTTACCGGAGATAAATTATTCCCAAACATAGCACTTCAACACATGCCACCAGCCATGTCGATTATTTTTATTATTGCGCTTATTTCCGCTTTATTTCCAAGTGCTGATGGCGCCATTACGGCCCTCACCGCTACTTTTTGCATTGATATTTTGGGCATGCAACGAAGAGAAGACTGGGATGAAGCAAAAAAGAAAACCATCAGACAAAGAATACATATTGGATTTGCACTTGTTTTTTTATTATTTGTGATGGGTTACAAGTGGATTGATAACCCAAGTATGATTGGGGTGATTTTGAAAGTAGCTGCTTACACTTATGGTCCTCTTTTAGGCCTCTTTACATTTGGTATTATTTTAAAAAGAACCGTATCAGATAAATGGGTGCCACTGGTTTGTATACTCTCTCCACTTCTTTGTTTGATGATTGACCTCAATCAAAAAGCACTATTTGGGTCTTTTGAAATTGGCCTTGAACTCCTTATCATCAACGGACTGATTACATTTATAGGACTCCTGCTTATTTCTAAAAAAGAAACCGTGATTTAAAACTAGATGTCAGTTCCATTTATTATAGACCAAGCAATAACTTACTCGGATGTTTTTACAACACCCGCAGATAGCTTATTGCAAATGATATTAAATGAAACAAGAGCCACACATCCCAAATCGCATATGCTTAGTGGTGAAGTGCAAGGGCAATTTTTAAGCATGCTGTCTTGCATGAAAAAACCAATGTATATTTTAGAGATTGGCACGTTTACGGGGTACAGTGCGCTATGTTTAGCCAAGGGGCTTGACGAAGAAGGAAAACTACATACGATAGAAAATAGAATAGAAGATGCACAAACTGCTGACGGCTACTTTAATCAAAGTAAATATGCACATCAAATTAAATTACATATTGGTGATGCCAAAGAAATCATACCTACCCTCCCGCATATTTGGGATATGGTTTTTATAGACGCCGACAAAACTGGCTATATCGAGTATTATGAAATGGTGTTACCAAAACTTGCACCCGGCGGCATCATCATTGCAGACAATGTTTTATTTCATGGAGAAGTATTAGAAAATACTATTTCAGGGAAAAATGCAATAGCCATTCATGCATTTAATGAACATGTAAAAAATGATGCACGAACCACACAAGTATTATTGACAATCAGAGATGGCATGTTACTGATCCAAAAAAAACAACGATGAAATTAAAACTTATAAGCACCCTTTTATTTGTAATAATCGTCTCAATGAGTGGTATTACTCAAACGATCAGCTTAGAAACAGCCGCCTATATCAATCAATATAAAAATATTGCAATGCAGGAGCAAATTAGAACTGGGGTTCCTGCTGCCATTAAATTAGGTCAAGCTATACTAGAATCACAAACAGGAAAAAGTAGACTCGCCACAGAAGCCAATAACCATTTTGGCATTAAATGTAAAACAGAATGGAGGGGACCAAAAATATACCACAATGATGATGCTAATGGCGAATGTTTTAGAGTCTATGATAATGCAGAGGCCTCTTTTATTGATCACTCTAATTTTTTGAAAACAAGAACGCACTATGCATTTTTGTTTAAACTAGACGTTAGAGATTTCACCAGTTGGGCATTCGGACTCAAACAAGCTGGTTATGCTACCAACCCAAATTATCCAGCACAATTAATAAAAGCGATTAATGATTATGATTTAGCGCAGTACACACTTATCGCTATTGAGCAAAAGAAAAAAGGAATCGACTTTGTTATAACACCAGCGCCTACCAAAGAATTACCGCCAGTGCCTGTACAAGCAACTGATACAATAATTACAGTAGCCCCTGTGGTACAACCAGCGCCTACCAAAGAATTACCGCCAACGCCTGCACGAGCAACTGATACAACAATTACAGTAGCCCCTGCTGTTCAACCTGCGCCTACCAAAGAATTACCGCCTGCTCCTACCAAAGAAGTAATACCTACTACTGTAAGCCTACTTGAGAACACCAAAGTTACCATCAACCATACCAGAGGGATACTTGCTATTAAAGGAAGTTCACTTCTTGCGATTGCAAACCAACAAAAAATTAGTTTAAGCAAATTATTCGAGTACAATGAACTTGCCGAAATGAATATTTTAGACCAAGACCGTATTTTATTTATTGAAAAGAAACAAAAATATGGGGCTACGGAAGTTCATACCACACAGGGTTCTGAAACACTTTATAGTATTGCACAAAAAGAAGGCGTACAGTTAAGCACCATACTAACACTCAATCCATCGATTGCGAAAGACAGTATTTTACCAGCTGATCAAAAAATTAGATTGAGAGCGGAAGCCGTTGCAAAAACTAGTTCGAAAAAATCTAAAAAAGGAAAGAAAAAATAAGGATATGTCTACGATTCAACTACACGGAAAAAGTTTTGAAATATTTTTACCTGAGGCCCTGATCCAAGAAAAGATTAATGCATTAGCAAATGCAATAAATACCGATTATGCTGGCAAAAAACCATTGTTTATTGCTGTACTAAACGGCTCATTTATGTTTGCTTCGGATTTATTCAAATCAATTACCATAGAAGCTGAAATATGTTTTATTAAACTAGCTTCGTATAAAGGCACCACTTCTACCGGACAAGTAATAACAGCCATTGGCCTTGACATTGACCTAACAAATAGACATATTATTGTTTTAGAAGACATCATTGACACGGGCAAAACGCTACATACCTTTTTGCCGCAACTACACAATCAACAACCAGCATCCCTAAAAATTGGTGTACTACTGCACAAGCCAGATGCTACCGTATTTGAAGTACCCATCGACTACTGTTGCTTTTCGATTCCTAATAAATTTGTGTTAGGCTATGGATTAGACTACGATGGATACGGCCGAAACAGCAAGGATATTTACAAACTTGTTGAATAATTATACCAAAAGATTAATTAAAGGCTTCTTTAACCCGATCAAAAAAGCTTTTATCAGACTTACTTGGATTAGGCTTGAAATTATTACTAGCTTGTAATTTTTCTAGCATTGCTTTTTCCTCTTCGGAAACCGCTTGCGGCGTCCAAATATTTACGTAAATCAATTGGTCCCCTTTGGCATAACCTTGCACTTCTGGAAAACCTTTTCCTTTGAGTCTAAATATTTTTCCGCTTTGTGTACCCGCAGGTATTTTTATTTTAGCACGTCCATCAATAGTGGGCACTTCTACCTGTGTTCCAAATACAGCATCCACAAAATTTAAGTGTAAATCAAATGCTACATTTAATCCGTCACGTTGTAATTCTGGATGTGTTTCTTCTTCAATTTGTATAATTAAATCACCAGGGCTTCCACCTCTTTCCCCAGCATTCCCTTTCCCATTCATACTTAACTGCATGCCTTCCTGAACGCCTGCTGGAATATCAATAGAAATCGTTTCTTCGCCATACATTCTTCCCTCACCTTTACAAGTACCACATTTAGCTGTGACAGTTGTTCCTTCACCATTACAAGAAGAACAAGTAGTAACAGTTTGCATTTGACCTAGAAAAGTATTCGTCAGTTTACGCACCTGTCCACTACCTCCACAAGAATTACAGGTTTGAACACTATTCTTATCTTTAGCACCATTACCGCCACAACCGGTACAGGTAACATGCTTTTTAACTTTTACATTTTTGGTGACGCCTTTTTCAATTTCTTCGAAATTCAATTTGATTTTTATACGCAAATTGCTTCCGCGCTGTCCTCTTGCAGCCCTGCCGCCGCCGCCTCTTGATCTTCCGCCACCACCAAAAAACGAACCAAAAACATCATCACCAAACATATCTCCGAATTGGCTAAAAATATCGTCCATATTAGAGCTATGGGAAGCGCCACCACCAGTTCCCGGACCAAAAGCAGCATGACCAAATCTATCATACTTAGCTTTTTTATCGGCATCACTTAAAATCTCGTATGCTTCCGCAGCTTCTTTAAATTTATCTTCCGCTTCTTTATCACCCGGATTTCTATCTGGATGAAATTGCATGGCCACTTTGCGGTATGCTTTTTTTATTTCATCTGCCGATGAAGACTTAGATACCCCTAATATTTCGTAATAATCTCTTTTAGCCATTTCTAATTTATTTACCTACTACCACTTTTGCAAAGCGGATAATTTTATCATTTAAATAATACCCTTTTACTACATCATCAATTACCTTTCCTTTTAGATGCTCAGAGGGTGCAGGAATTTCAGTAATGGCTTCATGCTTTTCAACATCAAATTCTTCGTGGATACTTTCCATCGCCTTTACCCCTTTGGCTAACATAGTAGTACGCAATTTATTAAAAACGAGTTGAATCCCTTCTTTTTGAACTGCGATATCGTCAGAACTTTGCAACTGCTTTTCGGCACGATCACAATCGTCTAAAATATCAAGCATTGATACAATAACGTCTTTGCCAGCAGTTTGAATTAGCTCTAAACGCTCTTTGGATGTTCTTCTTCTAAAATTATCAAACTCTGCCATTAAACGCAGGTATTTGTCTTTTTGCTCCTGCAATTCGGCCTCAAGCTTGGTGATTGGATCTTCATCAGCAACCGGTTCATTTAGATGCTCGGTTCCAGGTATATTTTCGTCGGTATTGAGCTCATTTTCAATATTTTGCTCCATTTCGTTTGGTATTGACGCTTCCATAAGAATTGCTAATTGTTTTACCCCTTTATAATGGCAAAAATTTTGCCGTTGCAAAGAAAAGGGAAAAATTGGCAGATTAATCCGCCTTATCTTCGCAGACATGACAAAGTTGTTTCTAAAAAAGAAGATTGCGGCGCGTATCGCAAATGGTCACCCCTGGGTATTTGGCAATGAAGTAGACAAAATTGACGGCCCTATTGAGCCAGCTGCCAGCGTCGATGTACATTATGCCGATGGAAAATTTGCAGGTAGAGGCTATATCAACCCAAAATCACAGATTTTAGTACGTTTACTCACCCGTAAGCCCGAAACCATTGATGCTGCCTTTTTTCACCGCCGTATCGCCGAGGCCTGGGCTTACCGTCAAAAAATAGGCTACACCGAAAATTGTCGACTTGTATTTGGTGAAGCGGACCAAATGCCTGCCCTTATCATTGACAAGTTTAACGACTACTTTGTTTTACAAACTTTGTCATTAGGTATGGATCATTGGAAGCCTGCCATTGTTGAAGCACTGAATACCATTTTTTCGCCCAAAGGGATTTATGAAAGAAACGATGTACCTGTAAGAGAGCTAGAAGGCCTCACTCAAATAAAAGGTTTTTTATCGGAGCCATTTGATACAAATATTATCATCCATGAAAACGGATTACGGTTTCATGTAGATATACAAAATGGACAAAAAACCGGCTACTTTTTAGACCAACAAGACAACCGAAAAGCCATACAACATATCGTAAAAGGCGCCGACGTTTTAGGTGCGTTTACCTACACTGGAACATTTGAAATTCATGCCGCACATTATGGCGCAAAATCGGTGTTGGGTTTAGATATTTCTGAAAATGCTGTTGCGCAAGCCAATAAAAATGCAGCACTCAACGGGCTCGATGCGATTTGCAAATTTGAAGCAATGAACGCTTTTGATGTACTCAAACAATGGGGCAAAGATGGCAGACAATATGACGTTGTAATGCTTGATCCGCCTGCATTTACGAAGAGTAGAGAAAGTATTCAAAAAGCTATTACGGGATACAAAGAAATTAATTTGCGTGGCATGAAATTGATTAGAAATGGCGGATTTTTAGTAACATCAAGTTGCACCAATCTTGTACAACCCGAACTGTTTTTACAAACCATCGAAATGGCAGCCAAAGATGCGCGCAAAAAAATTAGACAAGTTACGTTTCAAGCGCAAGCGTCTGACCATCCCATCATTTGGGGTATGGAAAATACCAATTATTTAAAATTCTTGATTGTTGAAGTGACGGATAAATACAAAGAAAAAAATTACTTACTTACTTGAAATTTACCAGACTCTATGAGCCTACCTGCTTGGTCGCGGAGTTGAAAAAGATACAAGCCACGCGTATAATTATCGTCTAAAATAAAGCTTACTTTATTACTAGATATACGCTGTTCGCTCATTTTTTTTCCGTAAAAACTATAGATTGCGATAACACTTGTTGACTCCACTGATTTGTCAAATTCAAAATTGATGACCGTGGTAGCTGGGTTGGGATAAAAGCGAATGACTTTGGAACTAGTAGGCGCATTAAAAAAGGAATCGTAAAAACCATTACTACCAGGTATAAAACCGGTAGTAATGGTATATAAAATAACGATGATTAAAAAGTTCCTTTTGGTCATTGATATTACCTGATTAGAACAAAGATACGTAAAACAAGATTACGCTAGTTTTGCTAGGGTTTCCTGAATCGCAGCAAAATTTGGTAAATCCCCAGGCGTAGAGCAAACTTCGGCGTACTGAATAACACCCTCTTTATCAATTACAAAGGCAGCACGCTTGCTTACACCTTGCATTTCAAATGCAGGAAATACATCATATAAAACGCCAAATGCTTTTGCAGCATCTTTGTTAAAATCGCTCAACAATGGGAAATTTAATTGCTGCTCTTCTTTAAATTTTCCTAAGGCAAATAAAGAATCTACAGAAACACCAAATACAGTTGCACTGGTATTATTGTACACTGCAATATTGTCTCTGATAGAACAAAGCTCTGTGGTGCAAACGCCAGTAAAAGCTAATGGGAAAAACAATAAAACTACGTTTTTGCCTTTTTGATCTGCTAAATGAACCTGATTTTTATCGGTGTCAAATAAACTAAAATTAGGTGCTGTGGTGCCTGTGGTTAAACTCATATATTTTGTTTTTTATGGTAACAAGTGAAAATAAATATTGTTTATTTTTTTAAGGTTTTTAGTTTTTGATTGTTGGCATAAGACTCTAATGAGTCTACAAGCTCTTTATACGCCACCGGGTGCGCTTCGTAATAATGATAGCTATCAAAAAACTGTTGTTTAGTAAGCTTATGAACAGCAAATACCTGCTCGTATAAAGGAATATCATCTTTCATCCTTAACATAAGCGTATCCCCTACTAGTTTTCGCGCATACCATTCATCTGCCTTTAGCATGTCAAACATAACCACCTTCATCGTATTGACTGGCAACACATTTTTAGGCAACCCACTATTGCAAGCTACAAGGAGCACAACAACAAATAGTATTGGATATTTGAAACGCTGAATCATTGAAGTGCTTCTTTATATTTTGGTGCATTGGTCGGATCAAGCACTGATAATAATTCGGTGGCCTTTATACGATCCGCAATTTTTGCCTTTTTAAAAATACCTGATAATTCCGTGTATTTGCTTTGTAAAAAAAACTGTTGAACCATACTGTTTTGATTGTCCTGGGCAAAAGTTTGAAGCTGTATGAGCGCAGCAAGTATGGAACTTTGCGCAAGTGCTTCGTTATCTATTAAATGGTCGAGCCCACTACGGTAATATCCGTAAAAAACGTCGTGAATACTATTGTTACGGGTATTGGTCAGGTTTTCTGCAAGCCAAAAACGGTTGCGTAGTCCATCAAACATTTTCCAACCTTGAATCCCTTTACCTTCCGGCGCATTATTCACAATATTGAGTGCTTTTCTAAAATAGGATTCGCCGCCTTTAAGCGCAAACGAATCATAATCTAACCCAATAATCATATACGCATAGTAAGCGAAAATAGCGGGCAAATTAGCCGTGCCAGCATCTGTTCCTTGTACCCTAGCTTCATTGAATTCAATAGGCTGAAATTCCTGGTATTTAAACGTTACATCGGGATCCTGAAAATTAACAATACTTGCTTTATAACTAGATCCATACACCGGACGTGCTGCCTGAATGCTAAGTGTGGCTTTGTATACATTGGTCTCAACAATGGATTCAATATTGACAATAAAACTACACTCAATTTTTTCTTGAGGTTTGTATAAATCAGACGTCCACTTACGATTGTTTAGTAAGTTGGTTAGCTGCGTTTGTAATGTTGTAAATATTTTACGATCAACGGTGGTGGCTACCCTATTAGACAATACCGTTACCCTAGCTTGTAATTCCTGGGCTTCAGCACCCGAAAAAACAGCTACCATTAATAAGGTAAGTAATGTATGCACAAACTTCATAGTAGAACAAATAGGATACACTAAATTAACAAAAAAAGACAGTTAAAAAACTGTCTTTTGTATAAAATAGATTTGTTTGAATTAACGGAATAAATCGTTCTCTTCGTTTTTTCTGTAATACACTTTGCCTTCCATGAATTCTTGGGTTGCTAAAATAGCAGGGTTAGGCATTTTTTCGTAAGCGCGAGAGATTTCGATTTGCTCTTTATTTTCATGAATTTCTTCTAGGCTATCGGTATGACTTGCAAACTCCTCCAATTTATTGTGCAATTCTTCTCTGATAGATACATTGATTTGATTGGCTCTACGTGCTACAATCGCAATTGACTCGTATAAATTACCAGTTTTTGCTTTAATATCTATTAGGCTCTTCGTTTCAACAACGCTTGGTGTGTTGGCACTTAATTGTCTTCTTAGCTTACTCATTTTTTTGTATTGTTTAAATAATTTGAAGATGCTGTTTTGTATTTATTTACATCAGCTACATACTTACTTGTATTGTAGCGTTCTAAAAAATCATCTGCTTCTACAATCACTTTTGCATAACGTTCTTGTTGCTTTTCTTCGTAACTCATTTCGGCGTATTTATAATAAGATACCACTACTTGGTATTTATACAAATCTGCCTTTTTTGAATCCGGAAAATTATCAGACACATTACCAAAAGCCACAGCAGCTGCTTTATAATATCCTAGGTTTAAATATAGCTGCGCTGCTTTAAATTCTTTTTCTTCTAATTTCTCTCTACACTGATCTATGATTTCTGTTGCATCCAATACTCTTTTAGAACCTGGATGTCCATTAATAAACACCTGCATTAGCTGCATGGTTTTATTGGTGTTGGTTTGATCTAAATCTACTTTTGGTGATTCTTTAAAGAACGAATACGCACGCATGTATTCGATTTCTTCCAACTTGCTAGAACTCGGAAAGTTTTCCAAGAAATTCTTAAACAAGTTTTCGGCATTCGAGTAATCTTTTTGATAGTAATAAGAATACGCGAATTTGTAATACATGTCTTCGTAACGAGGGGTACCTTTCATCACCTGAAAAATATCTTCGTATAATACTTGTGCTTTGCTGTAATCTTTTTTAGCATAAAACTGCTCCGCCATCTTATACTTATACTCGACGTCTTTGCTCTTTAAAATTTTAGAAAACTTTGAGGAGCAGGAAACCAATATAAAAGCCGCCAAAAAAACAAATACAATTCTATTCATACAAGTTGGCAAAATTAGTTAATTGTTTGCAAATTAGAAATTTGATTTCTGATATTGACTATCAACTAGTTAAGAAAAATATAAAAAGCTGCCTAACCGGGTGGTTAGACAGCTTTTTGACCTATTCCTAATGAAAGGGGACTAATTAGTTCCCACCTTCACCTTCCTGCAATTTAGCCTTGATGTCAGCAAGTGCGCTCAAATCACCTAAGGTAGACTTCTCTACTTTAGACTGAACCGCTTTTACCGCCTTTTTGGTGTTGTCAGATTCCGCTTTGGCTTCTTTCTTAGCTACTTCTTTTTCTTCAGCTATTACTTGTTCCCAAAGGCGAGCATGTGATAACACAATACGCTTTTCGTTGCGATCAAATTCGATCACCATAAATTGCGTCGTATCATCTGCTTTTACCTGCGTACCATCTTCTTTGTTCAAGTGACGGTTAGGCACGAATCCTTCTAAGCCATATTGTAATTGTACAAGCGCACCTTTGTCATCCTTACGGGTAACAGTACCTTCATGCACAGATCCGATTGCAAAAGTTTCTTCTAATGCATTCCAAGGATCTTCTTCTAATTGCTTATGACCTAATTGTAATTTTCTATTTTCTTTATCAATGCTTAAGATAATAATATCAATTGCATCGCCCACTTTAGTGTAGTCAGAAGGGTGATTGAAACGCTTCAACCAGCTTAAATCGCTGATGTGAATCATACCACCAATACCTGGCTCCATTTCAACAAATACACCATAAGGCGTAATGTTTTTAACAAGACCTTTGTGCTTGCTGTTTTCAGGGAATTTAGATTCGATACTGCTCCAAGGATCTTGGCTCATTTGCTTAATAGATAAGCTCATTTTGCGTGCGTCCTTATCAAGTGTTACCACTTTAGCTTCGTACTCATCTTGTAACTTAAAGAATTCTTTTGCGTTGATTGGCGTGTTAGCCCATGTAATTTCAGATACGTGAACTAGACCTTCAACACCTGGTTGAATTTCTAAGAACGCACCGTAATCTTCAATGTTTACTACTTTACCTTTCACAACAGAACCTTCTGAAAGTCCTTCTGGTAATACATCCCAAGGGTGTGGTGTTAATTGCTTAAGACCTAAGCTGATACGTTTTTTGTCATCATCAAAGTCTAATACAACTACTTGTAATTTCTGATCCATCTTCACCACTTCGCTAGGGTGAGAGATACGACCCCATGAAATATCGGTGATATATAATAAACCATCTAGTCCACCTAAGTCCATAAATGCACCAAAGTCAGTGATGTTTTTAACAACACCTTCTAACACCTGACCTTTCTCTAATTTGCTCATGATCTCTGCACGTTGTGCTTCAATATCGCTTTCGATAAGGGCTTTGTGGGATACAACTGCGTTCTTAATGGTTTCGTTGATTTTTACAACTTTAAATTCCATTGTTTTACCAACAAACTGATCGTAATCAGTAACTGGCTTCACGTCAATTTGAGAACCTGGTAAGAAAGTTTCCATACCAAATACATCAACGATCAAGCCACCTTTAGTTTTGCTGGTAACAGTACCTGTAACCACTTCACCTGTTTTGTGCACTTCCATAATTCTTTCCCAAGCACGGAAGATGCGCGCAGACTTGCGGCTAAGGTGTAAGTTTCCTTGACGGTCTTCTTTTTCAACAACCATCACTTCTACTTCATCACCAATTTTTAATCCTTGTAGATCACGGAATTCGTTAGAAGAAATAAGGCCATCACTTTTAAAACCAATGTTGATTACAACATCTGTTTTTGTTAAAGCAACAACGATACCATTCATGATTTCGCCATCTTGGATTTGTACGAAAGTGCCATCATACACTTTATCATACTTTTGTCTTTCTGCTTCGGCATAATGACTCACGTTACGTTTGTCAATGCTCCAGTCAAAATCATCGTGCGCAGTTTCTACAACTGGCGCTGCAGCAGGGACATTTGTTGTCGCAGTTACAGTATCTGTTGCCTCGGCACCAGTGCTGTCCTGAGCATCTGCGTTTAATTGTTTACGAAAAATTTGCATAAAATAACCCCGATGGTTTAATGAATTCGGGGGTGCAAAAGTAAGAAAAAAGGAGTAAAAAAACCATTAAACAGCCAATAAATAATATGTTTTAGCCATTTTTTGTAGTGTCGGCAATTGACTTTGCGGCGATCCAACCAGATGTCCATGCATTTTGAAAATTAAACCCGCCTGTAATACCATCAATATCCATGATTTCACCCGCAAAATAGAGCCCTTTATGCAGCTTGCTTTGCATGGTATTGGCGTCAATTTCGGTTAATTTAATCCCACCACAGGTAACAAATTCGTCTTTAAACGTGGTTTTACCACTCACTTTACATTCAAAAGCGGTTAAGGCGGTGATTAGTTTATTTTGAGCAGCTGAGGTTAGTGTAGCCCAACTTACCCCGGCATCTATCCCAGAAACGGTAAGCAAATGCAACCAGAGCCTACTAGGAAGTTCAAATGGATTGCGTCCACCCATTTTACCATTGCCCTCCTCAGCTCTAATTAAGGGCCATGCTGTGCGTAAATCCTGCTCGGCGTATGCGGGGATCCAGTTAACCCGAATGGTAAACTGATAATTCAAATTGGCAAGTTCTCTTGCCCCCCAAGCTGAGCACTTTAAAATAGCAGGTCCACTCATACCCCAGTGTGTAATAAGAAGTGGGCCAGTTGCCGTAATTTTTGATCCTGCAATTTTCACTTGCGCTTCTGGTACACTTACGCCCATGAGTTCGGTAATTGTATTGCCGGGCATATTAAATGTAAACAGAGATGGAACGGGCGCTTCGATGGTATGTCCAAGACTTGTAATAAAATCAAACTGATGCGCTTTTGGAAATCCTCCTGAGGCTACACAAACATAATTAGCTTCGAAGGTTTTATTTACAGTTTGCAATAAAAAAGTACCCGCTTCATTGATAGATATTTTTTCTACCGATGTTTGCAATTGTACTTGAACTTTATATTTGTCTGCTTCTTTTAACAAACAGTCAATAATCGTTTGCGAATCATTTGTTTGAGGAAACATGCGACCATCCGCTTCTGTTTTTAAATCTACACCGCGGGACGCAAACCATTCAATGGTATCGTTTGTATTAAACCAATGAAAAGTTTTCTTTAAAAAATTTTGACCCCGCGGGTATTTTTGCACCAGTTCAGGAATTTCAAAGCAGGCATGTGTAGTATTACAACGTCCACCCCCACTTACTTTTACTTTTGCGAGTAATTTATTAGACTTCTCTAGAATACAAACATCTAAATTTGGATTCAACCTAGCCGCATTAATGGCGCAAAAAAAACCAGCCGCACCGCCACCTATCACTACTAATTTTTCACGCATGGCAGTTGTATAATTAATTAATAGTAGCTACTATTTAAATTTGTATTTGATTTTTCTGCGGCTTCAATGATGCTAAAATCAGATAAAATAAGTGCCTCGTTTCTTTTCACACAAATATCATGTTCAAAATGAACAGACACTTTTCCGTCCTGTGTTTTTACCGTCCAGCCATCATCGTCTGTGTATACTTTATGCGTACCTAAATTAATCATAGGCTCAATAGCTAGTACTAAATTTTCTTTCATTTTAGGTCCGTTGCCACGCTTCCCATAATTAGGTACTTGCGGGTCTTCATGTAAATTTCTACCAAGCCCATGCCCCACTAATTCACGCACAACACCATAACCGTGCTTGAATTCGGCATGTTCCTGAATGGCATAAGAGATATCACCAATTCGGTTGTTAACGGTTGCTTTTTCAATCCCTTTGTAGAGTGATTCTTTTGTCACTTTTACAAGGTCTAAGATTTCTGGTGCTACTTCTCCAACAATAAAACTATATGCATGATCACCATGCCAACCATTTAAAATAACCCCTAAGTCGATGGAAACAATGTCACCATTTTTGATGGGTGTTTCGTTTGGAAAACCATGCACCACTACATCATTAACAGAAGCACAAATATTAAATGGATACCCTCTGTAATTAAAAAAAGAAGGAACAGCACCATGGTCTTTTACAACGGTTTCACACAACTTATCAATTTGTAAAGTAGTAACCCCTGGCTTAATAAAACCAGCCACTTCTGCAAGTGCTTTACTCACTAGTAAAGCAGCATCTTTCATGAGTGCGACTTCTGCTTCTGTCTTATAAATCATACCAATATTTCTTCGCGTCATTGTTAAAAAAGAAAACCTGTCAGGCCACAAGCACTGACAGGTTTTATTATCATTTTTTTAAAATAATATTACATGCCACTTGCAGTATCAACTTGTCTGCCTTGTACACGTCCACCTTCCATTAATCCATCATACTGACGCATTAATAAATAGGTTTCAATTTGTTGAAGTGTATCAAGTACAACGCCTACCATAATTAATAATGAAGTACCTCCAAAGAAAGAGCTAAATCCTTGTGTAACACCTAAGCGTTGAGCAAATCCTGGCATGATACCTACTAGTGCTAAAAAGATAGCGCCTGGTAAAGTGATTTTGTCCATGATGGCTCCAATATAATCGGCAGTAGGTTGTCCTGGTTTAACACCTGGCACAAATCCATTATTGCGTTTTAAATCTTCAGAGATTTGTTTTGGATTAAAGATAAGAGCTGTGTATAGGAAAGTGAATCCAATTACCATGATAGAATAGATCGCCATGTAAGGCCAGCTACTATGGTCATTGAATACTTTAACAATCCCTTGAGCCGAATCTAAATTGGTAAAAGAAACAAGTGTTGGTAAGAACATAATTGCTTGCGCAAAAATGATAGGCATTACACCTGCACTGTTTACTTTAACAGGTAAGAATTGACGTGCTCCACCAAATTGACGGCTACCAACAATTTGCTTTGCGTAGTTTACTGCAATTTTACGAACCCCTTGTACAAGTACAATAAGACCCATAATAATCGTAACTAAAATAGCAACTTCAATTAAGAATATTAAAAGTCCACCGCCGCCTTTTTGGCCCTTTGCGCTAAACTCCTGAATAATAGATTGTGGTAAACGAGCTAAGATACCCACCATGATAATGATAGAAGTACCATTACCTAAACCTTTGTCCTGGATTTTTTCACCTAACCACATTACAAACAATGTACCTGCTGTTAATGTGATAACGGTAGAGAACCAAAAATAAGGCGCATACGCTGCAATGATTGCTGGCGCATAACCTGGGCTGTTTAAATAAGCAACATAAGCACCTGCTTGGAACGCTGTAACAATCACTGTTAGGTAACGTGTCCATTGGTTAATTTTTTTACGTCCGCTATCTCCTTCTTTCTGAATTTTTTGCAATTGAGGAACCAAGATGGTCATTAACTGCATAAAAATAGAAGCAGAAATATATGGCATGATACCAAGTGCTAAAATAGATGCTTGAGAAAATGCACCACCTGCAAACATATCAAATATGCCAAGTAGGCCATTGCCTTTTGCAGCAGCAGATGCCGCTTCTATTTTATTAGGATCGATACCAGGAAGGGTAATCTGCGTACCTAAACGATACGTTAGTACAAGGGCAAGCGTAACAACAATTTTGTTACGTAGCTCATCGATTGCCCAGATATGTTTTAATGTTTGAATTAGTTTTTTCACTTAAATCAATTGTAGCGTTAATAGTATTTACCATGGCTAAGCCATTGGCAATTTACGGGAAATTACTTTACAATTTCAAGGGTTCCGCCAGCAGCTTCAACAGCAGCTTTTGCCTTGTCACTTGCAGCATTTACCTTAAATGTAAGTTTAGCCTTTAATTCGCCATTTGCTAATACTTTTACACGATCCGTACGGCTAATTAAACCGTTGATGTATAAATTTTCTAAGCTAAATTCAGTGAAACCATATTTTTCAACCAATTGATCGATTTGACCAAGGTTAAACACTTTAAATTCGATACGATTGTTGTTTTTAAAGCCACGCTTAGGAACACGACGTTGAATAGGCATCTGACCACCTTCGTGACCCATTTTGCTTTTGTAACCGGCACGGCTTTGACCACCCTTGTTACCTTTTGTAGAAGTACCACCTTTACCAGATGCTTCACCACGACCAATACGGATTGCTTTGTGCGTAGATCCTTCTGCTGGTTTTAAATTGTGTAGTTTCATGTTGTTTGATTTTGAACTTACGGGGTATCACCCCTCGCAATTGTTAATTAATAAAAATTATGAGTATCAAATTAAATAAAAATGAATCAATTGAATAATTGACTCATTTTTATAATAACGTTTACATGCTTTAAAAAGTATTAAGCGATCTCTTCTACTTTTACTAAATGGCTCACTTTGTTTACCATTCCTAAAATTTGAGGAGTTGCTTCTACTTCTTTTGATGCATTTAGTTTTCTTAGACCTAATGCAATTAAAGTTTGTTTTTGACGCTCAGATCTGTCGATACCGCTTTTGATCTGAGTTATTTTAATTTTTTTCATAACCAGAGGTTTTATCCGTTAAAAACTTTGCTTAGTTTAACACTACGTGTTTTTGCTACTTGTACAGGCTCTCTTAAAAGGCTTAATGCTTTTAAAGTTGCTTTTACCACGTTGTGTGGGTTAGCAGAACCTAAACTTTTTGCTAATACGTCAGTGATACCAGCACTTTCAAGTACTGCACGCATGCTACCTCCTGCGATTACACCCGCACCATGAGCAGCTGGCTTAATCAACACTTTGGCAGCACCTTGCTTGGCCCATTGTTCGTGCGGAATAGTTCCGTGCATAACAGGGACTTTCAAAAGGTTTTTCTTTGCGTCATCAATACCTTTTGCAATTGCTTCTTGTACTTCTTTTGCCTTACCCAAACCTTGTCCTACAACACCATTTTCATTACCTACTACCACAAGCGCTGAGAAGCTGAATGTACGTCCACCTTTAGTGGTTTTAACCACGCGATTAATAGAAACTACTTTTTCTTTAAGTTCCACATCGCCAGTGGCTTTTACCTTATTTACGTTTACTTTAGACATTTATCTAACGATTAATTGTTGTTAGCAAAATTAGAATTGAAGACCGGCTTCTCTCGCACCATCAGCCACAGACTTAACACGGCCATGATACAAATTACCACCTCTATCAAAAACCACAGCAGTTAAGCCTAGTTCGATAGCTTTACGAGCAACTGCTGCGCCCACCAACTTAGATTTTTCAATCTTTGTGATTTTTTGAGCAGCAATATCTTTATCTCTTGAAGATGCAGATGCAAGTGTTACACTGTTGTCGTCATCTATTAATTGAGCATAGATTTCGGCATTGCTTCTGAATACAGACAAGCGAGGCTTTACAGCAGTACCTTGCACCTTTTTGCGGATGCGGTATCTGATTTTTTGCCTTTGAATTAATTTACCCATTGTATTTCTGTTTGAAACCTCCGATTCGGCCGGAGATTGTTGATTATTTTATTTGTTATTGATCTTAGCTTATTTACCAGCAGCTTTACCAGCTTTTCTTCTAAGAATTTCACCAGCGTATTTAACACCTTTACCTTTGTACGGCTCTGGCTTACGTAGGCTTCTTAATTTTGCAGCTACCTGACCAATTAATTGCTTATCGATACCTTCTAAGAAAATTTTAGGGTTTTGACCTTTTTCTGTGGTGGTAGCAACTTTTAATTCGCTGGGGATTTCAAAAATAATATTGTGAGAATAACCAAGTGCTAAGTCTAAAACATTACCAGTATTGGCTGCTTTAAAACCCACACCCACTAATTCTAATTCTTTTTTATAACCTTCAGTCACACCCTTAACAAGGTTGCTAATTAATGAACGGTATAAACCGTGCATAGCTCTGTGACGGATTTGCTCTGTTGGACGCGTTACTAAAACTTCAGTTTCCGTAACAGTTACAATGATATCTCTATCTACTGTTTCTTTTAATTCGCCCTTAGGACCTTTTACAGTCACTACGTTTTCTTTGCTTACCGTTACTGTAACTCCAGAAGGAATTGTAACCGGGGCTTTACCAATACGAGACATAGTCGATGTTGTTTAATTTGTTAATTGATTCCGGACACCGTGTTCTGCTCCGACTAAAAAGCATAATTGTCAGTGTCGGCGTTTATTTTAGTAGATATAGCAAAGTACTTCGCCACCTACATTTGCAGCTTTTGCTTGCTTATCTGTTAATACTCCTTTTGAAGTACTTAGAATAGCAATACCTAAACCGTTGATTACACGTTTGATTTCGGCAGGCTTAGCGTACTGGCGTAAACCTGGACGGCTAATTCTTTCGAGTGTACGGATAGCTGGCTGCTTGGTATTCTCATCGTATTTTAATGCGATTTTGATAACACCTTGCTTGTTATCTTCTTCAAACTTATATTTAAGTACATAACCTTGATTGTATAAAATCTCAGTCATACGCTTTTTTAAATTAGAGGCAGGAATTTCTACCATTCTGTGACCGGCCATTTGCGCGTTACGAATTCTCGTTAAGAAATCTGCTATTGGATCAGTTACCATTTTTATTAAAATTAAATCAGTTCAAAATTTGTTTACTAAAACTTGCTGAATACTACCAGCTCGCCTTTTTTACACCAGGAATCATTCCGTTAAGCGCCATATCACGGAACATAATTCTTGAGAGACCAAAGTATCTCATATATCCTTTAGGACGACCGGTTAATTGACAACGGTTTTTTAAGCGAACAGGAGAAGCATTTTTAGGAAGAAGGTCAAGACCTGCATAATCACCTGCCTCTTTCAAAGCGGCACGCTTTTCTGCAAATTTAGCGACCATTTTCTCGCGCTTTCTTTGTCTGGCTTTTACTGATTCTTTTGCCATGTTTTATTTATTTGGGTTTGAGTAGGTTCCGGTGATTGTGTTATTACAAAGCCGGCTGCTACCAGTTTTTTTTTAATTAGTTAGTTTCTTTTTTGGTTCCTTTGAATGGCATACCCAATTCTTTTAATAACTCATACGCTTCTTCGTTGGTTTGCGCACTTGTTACAAAAGTGATATCCATACCAGTAATCTTTGTGATTTTATCGATATCGATTTCAGGGAAAATGATTTGCTCAGTAACACCTAATGTATAGTTGCCACGGCCATCAAATGCCTTATCGCTAATACCTT
The DNA here is from genome assembly GCA_049418605.1 of Sediminibacterium sp. GTDB lineage: Bacteria > Bacteroidota > Bacteroidia > Chitinophagales > Chitinophagaceae > Sediminibacterium. The sequence continues at coordinate 35,128 of JBMSJE010000007.1, forward strand.
TGAAATCACGTACACGTGGAAGTGCAACAGATACTAAACGATCCAAAAATTCATACATTTTCTCGCCTCTTAAAGTTACGCGCGCGCCAATTGGCATACCCTTACGTAATTTAAAGTTTGAGATATCTTTTTTAGACATAGTAGGAACTGCTTTCTGACCAGTGATCATAACTAGCTCATCTACTGCGATGTCAATTAATTTCTTATCGTTTACCGCACCATTAACGCCACGGTTGATACAAATTTTTTCTAATTTAGGAGCTTGCATTACAGTTTTGTACGCAAACTTTTTCATTAAAGCAGGTATCACTTCTTTGGTGTACTTGTCTGCTAATCTTGGAGTATATTTTACTGTGCTCATTATTTAATTACCTCCCCTGATTTTTTAGATACACGAACTAATTTACCACTCTCGCGTGTACGCGTAGCTTTGGTAGGTTGACTCGTTTTAGCGTCCCATAACATAATGTTACTAATGTTAATTGGAGCTTCTACTTTAACGATACCACCTTTTGTATTTTGTGCAGAGGGTTTCGTATGTTTTGTAACGATATTAACGCCTTCTACTACTACACGGCCTTTATCTACAATAACTTCTAACACCTTACGAGGCTTTTTCAAGTCCTTGTCATCACCGGCGATTACCACAACGGTATCTCCTTTTTTGATGTTGAATTTAGGTTTGAATCTTGTACTCATTGTTTTTAACTTAAACGTCTATTAATGACTTATTATTATAATACTTCTGGAGCTAATGAAATAATCTTCATGTAACCTGCGTCACGAAGTTCACGAGCTACTGGTCCAAAAATACGTGTACCGCGTGGTTCGTCCGAATTGTTTAACAACACAACAGCGTTGTCATCGAAACGGATATATGAACCATCTTTACGACGTAATTTATTTTTAGTACGTACGATAACTGCTTTAGAAACCGTACCTTTTTTAACACCGCCTGCAGGGATTGCATCTTTAACAGTTACAACAATCTTATCACCAATTTTGGCATAATCTTGACCACTGTTACCAAGCACTTTTATACAAAGTACTTCTTTTGCACCACTGTTATCAGCTACATTCAATCTACTTTCTTGCTGAATCATTTTTTTAGCTTTTAGCTGTTAGATCTATCACTTTTTTAGCGACAGAAGAATGTTTATTTTTCAGAGGCTACATCCGTGTGATTGCTCATGGACGGTTTGCAGCATGAAGCCCGAGGGCCTATTTTGCTTTTTGGATAATTTCAACGAGTCTCCAACGCTTAGTTTTACTAAGTGGACGCGTTTCCATTATTTTTACTACGTCTCCAATACCGCACTCTCCTTTTTCGTCGTGTGCGTGGAACTTTGTTGTTTTCTTTACGAACTTACCGTAGATAGGGTGTTTTACTTTTCTTTCCACAGCAACTGTAATGGTTTTATCCATTTTATCGCTAGTTACTAGCCCAGTTCTCGTTTTACGTAAATTTCTTACTTCAGCCATTGTTTTTTATTTATGGTTTAGATATCCGATTAGATACCCAATTCTTTTTTCTTCAATTGCGTTTTAATACGAGCAATGTCTCTACGAAGCGCGCGAATGTTCATCGGGTTTTCGAGTGGAGAAATTGCGTGAGCGAATTCAAGTTTTTTCAATCTTAATTGATCTTCTTGAATTTTAGCCTGAAGGTCTTGAACGTTCATGTCCTGTAGGCTTTTGTTAAAATCGTATGATGTCTTGTTTGCCATTGCAAATTGTATTTAAAATTAAGCTTGCAAATCCCTTCTAGTAACGAATTTGGTTTTGATAGGTAGCTTTTGAGCCGCTAAGCCCATTGCCTCCTGTGCTACTTGCGCTGTAACACCGTCGCACTCAAAAATGATGCGTCCTGGTTCAACTACAGCAGCCCAATACTCAGGGTTACCTTTACCTTTACCCATTCTCACCTCTGCAGGCTTATGTGTAATAATTTTATCAGGAAATACGCGGATCCACACGTTACCTTCTCTTTTCATAGCACGTGTCATTGCTTGACGAGCAGATTCAATCTGACGGTTTGTTAACCAGATTGGCTCTAATGCTTTTAAAGCGAATGAACCGAATGAAATGGAAGTGCCACGCTTAGCCACTTCGCGTATGCGGCCTTTTTGCTGCTTCCTGTGTTTACTTCTTTTAGGCTGTAACATTTATTTCAATTTGAAAATTCAAAAATTGTCAATTCTTTGTTGTACAAAGGATATTATCCTCTGCGTTCTGGACGAGGACCACCACCACGGTTGTCTCTACCACCACCACCTGGTCTGCGATCATCTCTTCTATCGCCACCCGGTCTGCGATCATCTCCACCTCTTCTTTCGCTCATGTCATTTTTGCCACCAACGAAGTTTGGATTTAATTCACGCTTACCTAGTACTTCACCTTTACAGATCCATACTTTGATACCGATTTTACCGTAAACGGTTTGTGCAAATACGTTTGCATAATCGATATCCATACGGAAAGTATGTAGCGGTACACGACCTTGTTTAAATTCTTCAGAACGTGCAATTTCAGCACCGCCTAAACGGCCACCTAATTTTACCTTAATACCTTCTGCTCCCATACGTAAAGTAGAGGCAATAGACATTTTAGTAGCACGCTTAAAGTTGATACGATTTTCAATTTGACGAGCAATTGTTTCTCCTACGATTTGTGCGTCTAATTCTGGACGACGAATCTCAAGGATGTTAATTTGAACATCATCTTTTTTCGTTAAGTTTTTCAACTCTTCTTTGATACGATCAACTTCTCCGCCGCCTTTACCGATGATGATACCAGGCTTAGAGGTATGTATCGTTACAATTAACTTACCAAGGGTACGCTCAATTACGATTTTAGCGATACCGCCCTTGTTGATACGGGCATTTAGGTAAGTACGGATCTTATGATCCTCAATCAACTTATTAGCATAGTCTTTTTTAGAACCATACCAGTTGCTGTCCCATCCGCGGATGATACCTAACCTGTTACCAATTGGATTTGCTTTCTGACCCATATAGTGGTTTTACAATTAGTTTTTAGAATCTACGATTAATGTTACATGATTGCTGCGCTTACGAACTCTGTAACCGCGGCCTTGTGGAGCTGGACGCATGCGTTTTAAAACACGGCCACCGTCTACAAATACCGTTTTTACAATAAGGCTGCTATCTGCAGCACTTGCGCCATTGTTTTTTTGTTCCCAGTTGTTGATGGCACTTTTTAGCAATTTAGCCAACGGTACTGCATTGTGCTGTGGGTGGAATTCTAGAATCGCCAAAGCTTTTTCTACTTCCATTCCACGGATCACATCAGCAAGCAAACGCATTTTGCGCGGCCCTGTTGGATAATTGTTCAGTTTAGCTACTGCTTCCATTTCTTTTTTAGTTTGACGTTTGAAGTAAACTTAACGTTCACTTCTTACTGTTTATTTTTTAGTTCCTGCGTGTCCTCTGAAGTTACGAGTAGGCGAAAATTCACCCAATTTGTGACCTACCATGAATTCTGTTACAAACACTGGAATAAATTTATTCCCGTTGTGTACTGCAAAAGTATGGCCTACAAAATCAGGAGTAATTGTACTTCTACGACTCCAAGTTTTGATGACACCTTTTTTTGCTGAACCATCATTGATTGCTAAAACCTTGGATTCAACATTGGCATCAACGTAAGGACCTTTTTTAATCGAACGACCCATAATTATGAGTTAATTGAGTTATGATAAATATTATAATTTGAAAATGCTTCTTAATTATTTAGCGAGCTTTTTACCGTCTCTGCGTTGGATAATTAATTTGTCACTTCCTTTTCCTTTTGTTCTTGTTTTTTCACCTTTTGCATACTTACCAGTTCTGCTACGTGGGTGACCACCTGAAGCTCTACCTTCACCACCACCCATCGGGTGATCTACTGGGTTCATGGCTACACCACGAACGCGAGGGCGAATACCTTTCCAACGATTCTTACCGGCTTTACCAGCAGTTTCGAGGTTGTGATCGCTATTTGAAACCACACCAACTGTTGCATAACAATTGATAAGTACTTTACGAAGTTCACCAGAAGGCATTTTTAATACACCGTACTTTTCTTCTTTGTTGGCAAGCTGTGCAGATCCACCAGCACTGCGCACCATTTTACCACCTTGACCAGGTTGTAATTCGATGTTGTGGATAGTGGTACCTAATGGCATGCTCTTTAAAGGAAGTGCGTTACCTAATTCTGGAGCAACAGCGTCACCAGCAACAACAGTAGCACCTACTTGTAAACCTTGTGGAGCAATGATGTAACGCTTTTCTCCGTCGGTGTATTGCAATAAAGCAATAAACGCTGTACGGTTTGGATCGTACTCAATTGATACTACAGTAGCTGCGATATCACGCTTGTCTCTTTTGAAATCTACAATACGATAATGGTGCTTGCTTCCACCGCCCATGTAACGCATTACACGACGACCTTGGAAGTTACGGCCAGCCGTTTTCTTCTGTGGTTCTAACAAACTCTTTTCAGGCTTGTTGGTGGTGATTTCAGCATAAGCATTTCCAATTCTCCAGCGCGTTCCGGCGGTAATTGGTTTGTACTTTTTAAGTGGCATTTTCTATTTGTTTAAATGCAGAATTCTCAGCTCTGCGTACTATAAATTAAATATTTGCGTATAAGTCAATTGTTTCTCCTTCGGCAACAGTAACGAATGCTTTTTTGTAAGCAGACTTCATACCTTGGATAAAACCAGCTTTTGTATAGCGTGCTTTATTTTTACCTGGAGCAACAGCAGTGTTCACATCTACAACATTTACACCGTAGAAAGTTTCTACTGCTTTTTTGATTTCTAATTTGTTGGCCTTACGATCTACTTTAAAAGCATACTTTCTCAAAGTTTCTTGTTGAGCGTTTGCTTTTTCAGTTAATATAGGCTTTATCAATACGTCGGTCGGTTTCATTTTATTTGTGTTGAAACGTTTCTAAAATTATTATGCTGCTGCTTCCTCTTCTGTGAAGATTTTAGCAGTTGCTTCTGTGATTACTAATACATCTGCATTCATGATTTCGTAAGTGTTGATATCAGCTAATAAACTGCTAGCAACATTAGGAACGTTACGTGTGCTTAAGTATAAATTATCATTGTATTCTGGTAAAACAAACAAAGACTTCTTATTAGAAAGGCTTAAGTTTTTCATCACCTCTACTAATGTTTTTGTTTTAGGAACATCCATAGTGATGTCTTCAACAACAACGATTGCATTTTCTTTTGCTTTATAACTTAAAGCAGAAAGTTTTGCAAGGTCTTTTACTTTACGATTTAATTTAAAATCGTAAGAGTGTGGTTTTGGACCAAAAATGGTACCACCACCCTTGTATAATGGGTTACGGATATTACCCTTACGAGCACCACCCGTTCCTTTTTGCTTGTGTAACTTACGGCTAGCACCTTGTACTTCTGCACGTGTTTTTACTTTGTGCGTACCAGTACGGCCCGCAGCCAAATATTGCTTTACAGCCAGATAGATCACGTGATCATTTGGCTCGATACCGAAAATCTCAGCTGGTAATTCTACCGTTCTGCCGGTTTTCTGTCCTTTTATATTTAATACATCTACTTGCATGGTAATTTTGAATTAGGTGTTATTACTTCTGGATTAAAACGATAGAACCATTGTGACCAGGTACTGAACCAGTAACTAGGATATAATTCTTTTCAGGGAAAATTTTAACCACTTTAAGACCTTTCATTTTAACACGGTCTCCACCCATACGGCCGGCCATTCTCATGCCCTTAAATACGCGTGATGGATAAGAAGAACCACCGATAGATCCTGGTGCGCGTTGACGATCGTGCTGACCGTGTGATGCTTCACCAACACCAGAAAATCCATGGCGCTTTACAACACCTTGGAAACCTTTACCCTTAGTGGTACCAACTATTTCAACTTCGTCTCCTTCAGAAAAAATATCTAAAGTAACGGTCTCGCCTAGTTGCTTTTCTATAGAATAATTACGGAATTCTTTTACGAATTTTTTAGCTGAAGTTTGGGCTTTTGCGTAGTGATTAAGCTCGGCTTTGGTAGCGTGCTTGTCTTTTTTGTCGCCAAATGCTAATTGAATTGCAGTGTACCCGTCAATATCTTGGGTTTTCACTTGTGTAACGGTATTTGGACCAGCTTCAATGATGGTACAAGCAGTTTGCTTGCCATCTTCCCCGAAGATGCTGGTCATCCCGATTTTTTTACCAATAATACCTTTCATCGTGTTGCGGTTTATGCCCCGCATAGGTTATAGAGGACATCCTGCCGATGAAAGCGGGATTCAATCCTTGTTTGCCACCGACCTTTTCCTTTGTTTTCAAATTGTTGTGACAACAAATGAAGCGGAAGTACCGGTAGTAAACAAACCTCGAAGGGCCTGTTTATATGTATGGTTTAAGTATTACACTTAAACCTTTTTATTTTTATCAGAGCTGTTTTCCAAGAACCAGTTTTAAAAACGTGATCATTGTTGACAGTTGACGAATTTATAAGAACTCTTGTGATGGTCGTCTTAGGTAGTTGCGGTAAAGCAGGCTAAGACAGCTTATCAGGCTTTAATTTCAACTTCTACACCAGAAGGCAAGTCTAATTTACTTAGCGCATCTACAGTTTTTGAAGAAGACGTGTAAATATCCAACAAACGCTTATGCGTTGCGAGTTGGAATTGCTCACGGCTTTTCTTATTTACGTGTGGTGAACGAAGAACAGTAAAAATTCTTTTGTGTGTTGGCAAAGGAATAGGACCTGTTACTACGGCACCTGTGCTGCGTACAGTTTTTACGATTTTTTCTGCAGATTTATCTACTAGATTGTGATCGTAAGATTGTAATTTGATTCTGATTCGTTGAGACATAGTCGAAACCCAATTTTCTTATTGGGGTTGCAAAGGTAAGGGACTGTAATCAGATGGTCAAGAAAAAAACAATAATTTTTAAGAAAAAAGTAGTTTTTTTTCAAAATAGTTAAAAAAACAAGCCCCACTCCGATTTGGAGCAGGGCTTGGGCTTTAAAACGCTTATAAATCAATAAGATAGTTACCTTATTCTTCGATTTTAACTTTACCCTTGTTTTTCGCCATTACCTCTTCAGCAATGTTGTTTGGTGCTGGGTTGTAATGAGAGAACTCCATGGTTGAAGTAGCACGACCAGAAGACAATGAACGAAGTTGGGTTACATAACCAAACATTTCACTAAGTGGCACTTTTGCCTTGATAACCTGTAAGTTAGCACGACTGTCCATACCTTCTAGCATACCACGGCGACGGTTTAAGTCTCCGGTAACGTCTCCCATATACTGATCTGGTGTTAATACCTCTACTTTCATGATTGGTTCAAGTAAAGTTGGTTTTGCTTTACGACCCGCTTCACGGAAGGCAGATTTAGCACAAAGTTCAAAAGACATTGAGTCAGAATCCACATCGTGGTATGAACCATCAAATACACGCACTTTCATGTTGTTCACTGGATAACCAGCTAAAACACCTGTACCCATTGAAGTTTCAAAACCCTTTTGAATAGCTGGAACAAATTCTTTTGGAATAGATCCACCAAACAAATCGTTTACGAATTGGAAATGCTTGCCTTCGTTTTCTTTTAGCCACTCTTCGTCTGCAGGTCCAATGGAAAATTGGATATCAGCGAATTTACCACGACCACCTGATTGCTTCTTAAGCACTTCACGGTGTTCTACGGTAGTACCAAATGATTCTTTGTAAGCAACCTGAGGCGCACCTTGGTTAACTTCCACTTTAAATTCACGACGCATACGGTCAATGATAATTTCTAAGTGTAATTCACCCATACCTCTTAAAATGGTTTGACCGGTATCTTCGTCTGTGTTTACACGAAGGGTTGGATCTTCTTCCACTAATTTAGCAATGGCCATACCCATTTTATCAACGTCTGCTTGAGTTTTAGGCTCAACAGCTACCGCGATAACGGGCTCAGGAATAAACATATTTTCTAGGGTGATTGGATGGTTTTCATCACATAAAGTATCACCTGTTTTGATTTCTTTGAAACCTACTGCTGCAGCGATATCACCTGCTTCGATAAAGTCTACAGGGTTTTGTTTGTTCGCAAACATTTTCATGATACGAGAGATACGCTCTTTCTTACCACTACGTACGTTTAGTACATAAGAACCTGCATCTAGGTGACCAGAATAACATCTGAAGAATGCTAAACGACCTACGAAAGGATCGGTCATAATTTTAAATGCAAGCGCTGCAAATGGTTCTTTTGCATCAGGCTTACGTGTGATAACAGCGCCTGTATCAGGATCTGTACCTTGTGTATCTTCTACATCAATTGGAGAAGGCAGGTAACGACACACTGCATCTAGTGCAGTTTGTACACCTTTATTTTTGAATGAAGATCCACACATCATTGGAACGATACTTAAATCGATACAAGCTTTACGGATGGCTTCGTGTACTTCGTCTTCAGAAATTGAATCTGGATTTTCGAAGAACTTCTCCATTAATTTATCATCATATTCTGCAACAGCTTCAATCAAATTCTGTCTCCAGAATTCAACGTCTTCTTTCA
>JBMSJE010000008.1:0-38241 GCA_049418605.1 Sediminibacterium sp.
CCCCCCCCCCCCCCCCCCCAATACACTAAAAAAATTTATTTCGTGCCAAACTTAATTTTCCCTTTCGGATAGATGGCTGTTGATCCTAACATTTCTTCGATACGAATTAACTGATTGTATTTTGCAATACGGTCTGTTCTTGAAGCAGAACCAGTTTTAATTTGACCACAGTTTAAGGCTACTGCTAAATCAGCAATGGTCGTATCTTCTGTTTCACCACTTCTATGACTCATTACGGTATTGTAGCCATTGTGTTGTGCAAGGGTAACCGCATTGATCGTTTCAGTTAACGTACCAATCTGATTTACTTTTACTAATAATCCGTTGGCAATTTTTTTATCGATACCCATTTGTAAACGGTCTACATTGGTAACAAATAAATCGTCACCTACTAATTGACATTTGTTGCCAACCGCTTGTGTGAGGGCTTTCCAGCCATTCCAATCGTCTTCTGCCATACCATCTTCAATAGAAGCAATTGGATATTGTTTAACCCATTTTTCCCAGTACTTCACAAGCTCATCGCTGCTCATTACTTTACCATCACTCTTATGGAAAACGTATTTCTTTTTCTTGGCATCCCATAATTCACTGTTTGCAGCGTCCATGGCAATTACAATTTGAGAACCTGTTTTGTAACCTGCTGCACTAATCGCAGACAATACGGTTTCAATCGCTTCTTCGTTGCTTTGAATGTTTGGCGCAAATCCACCTTCGTCACCAACGTTGGTGCTATATCCTTTTTTCTTCAACACAGATTTTAATGTGTGGAAAATTTCAACGCCCCATCTTAAGCCTTCGCTAAAAGAAGAAGCACCTACTGGCATGATCATGAATTCTTGGAAATCAATTTTGTTATCAGCGTGTGCACCACCATTTAAAATATTCATCATTGGGATCGGCAATGTTTTTGCATTGGTACCGCCAATATATCTAAACAGTGGAAGCGCCGCTTCTTCTGCTGCTGCTTTTGCAACTGCCATACTTACAGCAAGCATAGCGTTAGCACCTAACTTACTTTTGTTAGGTGTACCATCAAGTGCAATAAGCGCTTCGTCGATAGCTGCTTGTTGTGTAATATCAAATCCAACAATGGCATCAGATATTAATGTATTTACATTTTTTACTGCTTTTAAAACGCCCTTGCCAACATATTTTTTCTTGTCATTATCACGAAGTTCTACTGCTTCATGAATACCGGTACTTGCGCCACTTGGCACTGCTGCGCGTCCCATAGCGCCATCATCTGTTAATACGTCAACTTCTACGGTAGGATTGCCACGACTATCTAAAATTTGGCGGGCATGTACTTCAATAATGTAACTCATATTCGATTGCTTATTTTATGATTAATTCGTTGGGTATTGAGGATGCAATTTAAGTAATTATGGGCGTTTCTAGACCACTTGTTAAGGACCTAAATACAGATTCTAGACTTTGGCTCTTATTGTGCAGAAGATTAGAGAGTAAATCGTTGGCCACAATTTGACCTTTTGATAAAATTAGGGCGCGTTCACAAATGGCCTCCACTTCTTGCAGTATATGTGACGAAAAGAGCACTGTTTTAACCTGCCCCTGATCTTTAATTACGTTTCTGATTTCAATAATTTGGTTGGGATCAAGGCCTGATGTAGGTTCGTCTAACAATAACACCTGTGGGTTATGTATGAGCGCTGCGGCTAGTCCTACGCGCTGTTTGTAGCCTTTTGAGAGCTGGCCAATTTTTTTATTTGACTCATTCCCGAGGCCGGTAAGTTCAATACAATTTGACACGGCATTTGATACTGTTTTGATGTCATGCACTTTGCCAATAAAATGAAGATATTCCTTAACGTACATGTCGTAGTATAGCGGATTGGCTTCTGCCAAATACCCTATTTGCTTTTTGGCTGCAATAGGTTCTTTTACCACATCAATTCCGTTTACAATAACCGAACCAGCATCTGGCGTTAAATAGCCTGCTATCATTTTTAAAGTGGTGCTTTTACCAGCTCCATTGGGTCCTAAAAAACCAACCACCGAACCCGCAGCCACAGAAAAGCTAATCGATTGAACCGCTTTTTGCGTACCGTAGTTTTTACTTACCTCTTTTACTTCGATAGACATATTACAAAGATATCAATTCCTTTATGAGCGTGCCGCTTCAATTTCCTAAACAAACGATAAAATCAATGATTGTATTCTCCTTTGATGCCATAAAATCCAAAAATACTCATACCAATGGCTATTGGAATAAATATCACTACAAAAACGCCCCATTGTATCACTGTATCGATGCCGGGCTTGGTAGCAATTTCATGCAAAGCTGCACGCACAATAAAATAAATGCATGCAGGACCTAATAATAACCATATGATACCAGCTAGTTTTTTTATTTGATTCATGACAAGTATTTTAATCGTGTTTGGTATTAATTTTAGAATCGAGATATAGTGTTCCAATGATCACAGAAACAGCTGCAACAATAATGGGATATTTTAATCCCGCTAGTGCATCTGCAGTATACATGGTGGTTAATAGCGTTGCAATAAAAGGTGTTAGGCCACCAAACACACCATTACCAATATGATACGGTAATGACATAGACGTATACCTAATTTTTGTAGGGAATAATTCTACTAAAAATGCTGCGATAGGGCCATATACCATCGTCACATAAACGATCATAATAAATACAATTAAAACCATCTTCCAATACACACCATTAGCTAATACTTTACTTATTTTAACAACCGGCTTTACAGTTGTTTGTGACGCATTCGCATATAATGTATCGGTGGTTGTGGTGGTCACTATCGTGCCATCTGTATAAGATTTTGTTGCTTGTGCGGTACGTACAAAATTCCCTGAATTTGGAATAGAAACAGAACTAATTTTTGCGGTAGCTGCTGCTACTACTTCTGTTTTTGTGGTTGTATCAGAAAGGTCTAAAAGCTCTTTAAACAGTGGCTTATAGGTGACAACAGCAAGAAACATACCAGCAAGCATAATCCATTTTCGGCCTATTTTATCGCTCCAAGATCCAAACACCACAAATAGTGGCGTGCCAAATAAAATAGCCCAAATTAAAATAGTTCGTGACTGATCAAAATCTATTTTACAAACATTTTCAATAAATGATTGCGCGTAAAATTGACCGGTGTACCAAACAACACCTTGTCCCATGGTTGCACCAAAAAGTGCGAGTAACACCATCTTTAAATTTTCTTTATTTCCAAAACTTTCCTTTAAAGGATTTACAGAAATAGCACCCTCCGATTTTAATTTAGAAAACAGCGGCGACTCCTGCATTTTTAAACGGATATAAATAGAAACGCCTACAAGTACAATAGAAAATAAAAATGGAATACGCCAACCCCATGCATTAAATTTTGCAATAGAAACAGCAGGGTCAATATCTAAACTATGGCGCGTAAATAAAATCACACTCAATGAAACAAATAAACCGAGCGTTGCCGTTGTTTGAATCCATGAAGTATAATAACCTCTCCTGCCAGTTGGTGCATGCTCTGCCACATAGGTTGCAGCACCACCGTATTCGCCGCCAAGCGCAAGGCCTTGCAACAAACGAAGCGTTAATACAATAATGGGCGCGGCAAAACCAATAGACTCATAACTAGGCACAAGTCCAATGGCAAACGTTGAGCCGCCCATTAATACAAGGGTTAATAAAAAAGTATACTTACGGCCCACTAAATCACCAAGCCTTCCAAATACAAGTGCCCCAAAAGGTCTTACTATAAAACCGGCTGCAAATGTGGCAAGGGTAGAAAGTAACGCAGCCGTAGGATTGGTTTTAGGAAAAAACTGACCGGCAATAACGGTGGCTAGGCTTCCAAAAATGTAAAAGTCGTACCACTCAATTAATGTACCAAGTGATGAAGCCGTAATAACCTGCCAAATTTTATTTTCTTTTTTCATGGTTGGCGCAAATTGTTGCAACAACTTACGTTATTGAATGGATTTTACCAATTTTTTTGGACGTATACACGAACAACTGTTCATTAAATCTTTGCCTAATAAATGAAAGATAAAATAGTTAGTGCCGTATATTTATACCCTCAAACAACGCGCCATGACCTATCCTTATCAGCTTACCAGCTTTGATGCCTATAAAGAAGCCTACAAAAAAAGTATTGAAGACCCCGCTGCATTTTGGAGTGATGTTGCCAATCATTTTACATGGCGTAAAAAATGGGATACCGCGCTCGAATGGAATTTTAAAGATCCAAAAGTAGAATGGTTCAAAGGCGGGAAATTAAATATTACCGAAAACTGTTTGGATAGACATATTCCTACCAAAGGACATTTACCTGCCATGATTTGGGAGCCCAATGCACCCGACGAAGCGGGTCGTGTACTCACGTATAGTAAACTCCTTGAAAAAGTTTGTCAGTTTGCACAAGTACTTAAAAACAATGGCGTTCAAAGAGGAGACCGTGTATGTATTTACATGGGTATGATTCCAGAACTTGCTATTGCGGTGCTTGCCTGTGCACGTATTGGCGCCATTCACTCTGTGGTGTTTGGTGGATTTTCCGCACAAAGTATTGCAGACCGTTTACTAGACGCGAACGCGACCTATATTGTTACTTGTGATGGTGCATTTAGAGGCGCCAAAGACATCCCTTTAAAATCCGTAATTGATGATGCGCTCATTGGCAACAAAACCGTTAAACGTGTGATTGTTGCAACACGCACACGCACCCCGGTTTCTATGATTAAAGGACGTGATTTGTGGTGGGAAGATGAAATGAAACAAGTTGAAGAAAAAGGAATCACTTTTATTGAAGCCGAAGAAATGGACGCCGAAGATCCACTCTTTATTTTATACACTTCTGGTTCTACCGGAAAACCAAAAGGTGTGGTACACACTTGTGGTGGTTATATGGTTTTTACCAATTACACTTTTGTAAATGTATTTCAGTACAAGCCAGGTCAAATACATTTTTGCACCGCAGACATTGGATGGATTACTGGACACAGTTATATAGTTTACGGACCATTAAGCGCCGGTGCTACCACCTTATTATTTGAAGGCATTCCTACCTGGCCTGATGCAGGAAGATTTTGGGATGTAGTAGATAAATACAAAGTCAATATTTTATACACGGCGCCTACTGCTATTAGATCTTTAATGGGATTTGGTTTAGGGCCATTACAAGGAAAAAATTTATCTTCTTTAGAAGTATTAGGCACCGTTGGTGAACCCATCAACGAAGAAGCATGGCACTGGTATGATCAAAATGTTGGAAAGGGCCGCTGTCCCATTGTAGACACTTGGTGGCAAACAGAAACCGGTGGTTGTTTGATTTCAAATTTAGCTGGCATAACACCTTCAAAGCCAAGCTGGGCAACACTTCCCATGCCAGGCCTTGAAATGGTACTGGTAGATGAAAATGGTAAAGAAGTAGTAGCGGAAGGAGACGAAACGATTTCAGGAAACCTATGTATTAAATCGCCATGGCCATCTATTTTGCGCACTACTTACGGCGATCATGAGCGTTGTAGAACCAATTATTTTGCTACCTACGAGAATATGTATTTTACGGGTGATGGTGCATTAAAAGATAAGGATGGATTTTTTAGAATTACCGGTAGAGTAGATGACGTATTAAATGTAAGTGGTCATAGAATTGGAACTGCCGAAGTTGAAAATGCCATTAACATGCACGCAGGTGTTGTAGAAAGTGCTGTTGTTGGTTATCCGCACGATGTTAAAGGACAAGGTATTTATGCCTATATTATTTATAGTGGCTCGCATGCACAGGACACACACGGTTCTGGCGAACTCGTAAGAAAAGATATTTTACAAACCGTTACGCGCATTATTGGAGCAATAGCAAAGCCTGATAAAATTCAATTTGTTTCGGGGCTTCCAAAAACAAGAAGTGGAAAAATTATGCGCCGCATACTGCGCAAAATTGCAGAAGGTGAAACAGAAAATTTAGGCGATACAAGTACGCTATTAGACCCAGCTGTTGTAGACGAAATTAAAAACGGAAAATTATAGCATCATTTTTAATGAAGCGCCGGACCAGTCTGGAAACAAATTGCCATTTGTTTTTAACTGCAAATGGCTTTCTGCAACTGCACTAAACACGGATCTAAAATCTGTGGTAACAGGCAGGTCTCTACCGTCTTCTAAATTATTTTTTGTAAGACTACCCATGTTGCTGTATACTTTTCCGCCAGCGACGTCATTGCCTATAACAAATAGGCAGCTTGCCCTTCCATGATCCGTTCCGCCCGTTCCATTTTGTGCTACCGTGCGGCCAAACTCTGTCATGGTCATAAGGGTTACTTCACTTTGACGTTCACCTAAATCTTGCCAAAAAGCAGCAATGCTATCTGAAAAATCTTTTAGGTTGCGTGCAAAAATTCCGTTTGTGGTACCTTGGTTAAAATGCGTGTCCCAACCACCGCTCTCCGCAAAACCCACTTCGAGTCCTACATCCATTTTAATGAGCGTTGCAATTTGTTTTAATGAATTCCCAAGTGCCGAGTTTGGATATACGGCACCGTTAGCGGGTTGGTAATTTTTAATGTTATTGGATTTTAAAATTTTGAGTGCTTCAAAACTTTCTTTACCTGTTTTATTGAGTAGTTCACTCGTGGTTTGATCATAAAGTTGCTCAAATGAAGAAGCCGCCTTGCCCGCTGCCATCGGATTCCCTTTTAGTTGAATCGAAAAATCCTGCAAATTATTAATAGCAATGGCATCCACATCACCATATAAACTGCGGGGTAAAGAACTGGTCACACTTACCGCAGAAAATGGCGTTGGTGCATGACCCAGTAATCCAACCGCTCTATTAAGCCAACCACTAGCTGTACCTTTTGCAAACGGGGTTCCGGACTCCATATAATCCTGTGCATCAAAGTGACTTCTAGTGGTATTAGGGCTTCCTACACCATTCACCACGGCTAAATTTTTTGTATTAAAATAGGGGAACAAACTTTTTAAAGAAGGGTGCATAGCAAAATGATCATCCAAATTAAAAGAACCGCCTTCACCAGCGGTGGGGCTCATAAATAAACCTGGTCTTGCAAGTTGTAATGCAGGATCTGCAAAAGGCGTTACAGCCATCAGGCCATCCATCGCTCCACGCTGAAAAATACAAACCAAGGTTTTATTTTTTTTATACATCGGAAGCATTTGAGTACCCGCAGCAGCCTCTGTAATAAAACGGGGAAGTCCACTAATGCCCGTTGCAAATAATGCAAGCGCACCCGATTTCATAAAAGCCCTTCTATTTGCCATAATGATTTTATTTATTTACGCTGAAACGCAGGTGAGCCTATAATAACGCCCACTACCTGTGCCATACTTTTTAGTGGGGTGTTATTTATTTGCGTCATCGCTTGGTTTTGCATCTCTTGCATGCCGCCGGTATCTTTTGTTGCAGATGCAATTTTTTGATCGATATTTTGTGCGCGCACAATAGACATGATGCGCTCCGAATTTTCTTTTTGATCAGAAACCGGCAGTAGTAATTTGGTATAGGTTTGAAGTGCGTCTTCCACACTTTCAGGTTCGTGATTTTGATTCAGCGCTAGTAAGTTGGTTTTAAAGCCTGGTATTTTTTGCGCAGCAATGGCCATACCAAAATTCATTCTATTTAATAAAGAGCCCGTGTTAATCCAAAAAGAGGCCCTGTCCGGAAAACCAGTTGGTGCCTGATAAAAATAAAATTTTTGACCCATTTTTTCGGACCAGGTAAACACCTGAAACGGCGCTACTACTTCGGTGCCCGTTGCACGAATGGCACTTATGGCAAGTTCAAATGGAGATTTTATTTTTTCTTTTTCCTTGGCCTTAGCCCAAAAACCGGGGTGCATGACCATGGTTAATAATACTTCTTTAATATCACCTTTTGAGGCTAAAAATGTTTTAGCCATTTCATCTACAACCGCAGTTGGTGGTTCATCTGCAATAAATTTAGCAGCAAGCTTGCGCGCAATAAATTGCGCCGTTGACGGGTGCGATGCAAGTATGGCAAGGGCTTCTGTACCCTCTTTATATCCGCCATTTGCTGGAAACTTTTTTCCTAAAATTATTTTTTCAGTTTCGTCGTGCTTTTCGCCACTGTATAAAAAATAATCTTCTACTACAAGACCTCTTCGAAGTAGTTGTGCAGGAGGTAGATTTGAAAATCTTTTGGCAAGTGGGCCTTCTTCATACATGGGTCTTACACCCCAGCCTGTTAAAGCGCGCGCCAATTCGGTTACATCGGATTGCGTGTATCCGCCATTAACACCAAGGGTATGTAGTTCCATCACTTCACGCGCATAGTTTTCATTTAAGCCCTGCGATTTTCTTCTTTTAATTTGCGTGCTTATCTGATTTTCCATCGCGTCCATCTTTTGCAAAGAATCTTCAGAGATACTCGCCGCTGCTAGCATTTTTTTTGCTGCATTTAATTCTAGTAATCGCTGTGCTCCTTTTAACTGGCGCTTTGCATATTCATTTTCATTACTAATACTTAATGCATTGTCTAAATAAAGTAGCATCGCCGGATGTTTGGCCGTTGCAAAAAGTAGTGATGAAAAATTATTTAACACATTTGGCCTAATGGCATCACGCTCATAAGGTAACACCAATTGTTGAATCTGATTTTTTGTAAGTGATACGTTAAAATGATTGAACCAAAAATCAGTTAATACTTCCTGTAATTGTGCATCACTATAAACAGCTCTAATTACTTTTTGATTGATGAGTTCACGTTGCAATTCTTGAAGTGGATGATACCCATAATCGGATTGCATTTTTTTAATGGCATCTCTATAAGCGGGTTTATCGGTTCTATCCACCGAGTCTTTATCAATAATTCCATTTTTGATAGCAAGGCGAATCAGCTGAGCCGGCTGTAAGTAGGTATTTACAATGGAATCAGTAGGCATGTTTAGCGCTTGGAAACCCGCAAGACGATTATGAACAACTTCGTTGTCGGGTGCAGGTTGTAATTGTGCCAAAAACCAATTTTCGAGCCCTTGCTTTACTACTTCCTCTACTTGACCTGGTTTTGGGCCAAAGGTAAAGCGGTTGAGCAGGTGTATGGCAGCTTCCTGCTCCGTTAATCCCGCTTTTTTATAGGGCATTTTAGGTGCAGGCTTTACAAATGCCATTAAAAACAAAAAGCCAAACACATATGCATACTGGATGATACGCTTAGGTGTTTGGCGTGTAGGGTTGTTATTCATATATTATTAGAGCTACAAAAACAGTAAAAGTTTAATGAACTCCTTTATTTTTTTGGTCCGCTTAAGCGTCTGCTTTTTTTGTAGCTACTTTATATAAAATAGCGCCCATGGCTGCAAAAAACAAAGTGCCTATTAAAAAGTATCCATTTTGAGATATGCTGTGCACAATGCCTTCTTCTAAGCTAATGGATGCCAAAAACTTTTCACCGGCACTTGTACCCGTTGCAAAAGCAATAAGCACACCTGCTACAGCACCACCTGCCACAAGTCCAGTAGCAAATAAAGAGCCTTTACTAAGGTCTTCTTCTTCGGCGCTAGCCGCTGATTTATTTTCTTTTTTATCTTTTGCTTCTACAATACCCCTAATAGCACCACCAATAAAAATAGGTAATGTAGTTGCTAATGGTAAATAAACCCCAATGGCAAAGCTTAAAGATTTAATACCGCACAGCTCCATTGTAATAGCTAAAAACACTCCTACCACTACATATTGCCAGTCTAAATTTTGTGATAATATTCCTTTAATAAGCGTAGCCATTAGTGTAGCCTGCGGTGCAGGATATTTATCAGAACCAATTGCGTGCTGAATACCCTGCTGCATCATTTCGGTGGTAGGACGATCTAAAAACTTAACCGTTAATCCAATCACAATAGAAGAAACAATGGCACCTACAAAAAGTGCAATTTGTTGATTGCGTGGTGTGGCACCAACAATGTATCCGCTCTTTAAATCCTGCGATGTAGCACCGGCATTAGCAGCAGCAATACAAATCATACCACCTACAACAAGTACAAGTGGTTCAAATGCTTGGCCCGTCCAGCCTACGCTTAAAAATATTAAACTCGTACCCATTACCGTTGCAATGGTCATACCACTAATGGGGTTATTAGAAGAACCTATGAGTCCTACAATACGAGAAGACACGGTTACAAAGAGTGCACCAAATAAAATCACTAGCACACCAATTAATAATTTTTGTAAAATACTATCACCCGGTACTTGAGGTAATACGGCAATGAGTGCAACAAGAGCTAAACTTCCAAAACCTACTACTTTTAAACTCAAATCTTTTTCGGTTCTTAAAACAGCTGCTGCGCTAGGGTCTTTACTAGATTGTAAAGAAGCAAAACTTCCTTTGATAGATTTTACAATCGTAGGAATGGTTTTAATAAGTGTAATAATGCCGCCCGCAGTTACAGCGCCAGCACCTACTTGACGGATATACGCATAATAAATAGCCGCCGAATAATCACTAAACTGATGCGTTACAGGATCCCATCCACCTTTGCCACCTGGCTTTGCAAGGTCCATTAAATAACCAAGCTTAACCAGTTGTGCCGCTATCACATCGGCTGGTACAAGGGTAGATAAAAGTGGAATAAACACCATCCAACTAAGTACACTACCCGCAACAAGTACGCCTGCAATTTTTGGACCAATGATATAACCAACACCCATGTACTCAGGTGTGATTTCGCCACTTACTTTGGCAGAAGGAAAAAATTTATTGATTTGTTTGGTGGCATAATACGGCGTTTCTGCAATCACGTGTAACACTTTTTGCAAAATGGCATACGCAAATGCAACGCCTAGTCCCCAAAATGCAGTTTTTGCAAAATCGCCGCCTTTTTCACCGGCTTTTAAAACGTCGCCACAAGCCGTTCCTTCGGGGTAAGGGAGGTTTTCATGTTCATTTACAATAAGCGCTTTACGAAGTGGAATCATTAGTAGTGTACCAAGGAGTCCACCAATAATAGCAAGTATTAAAATGGTGAGATAATTAAAATATTCGGCGCTATCGGGTGATGATAAAAACAAAAATCCGGGAAGTGTAAACGCCACACCAGCAGCAATACTTTCACCAGCCGAACCGGTTGTTTGAATGATATTATTTTCTAGAATGGTTGTTTTTAAAAACTTACGTCCAAGCGTAATGGCTATTACAGCAATAGGGATAGAAGCAGAAACGGTAAGGCCCGCTTTTAATGCTAGATACACTGTTGCGGCACCAAAAATGACACCAAACAAACTACCTACCAGTATAGATTTAACGGTTAGTTCTTTTACATTTTGTTCAGGTGCAATAAAGGGTTTAAAAACTTTTTTTTGCTCAGACATATAGTTTGTTTTAGAAATTGAATGATTAAAGGAAAGGATTAATGCAAACTTTCCAATACTTTTAAATTTCAAAATACAACTTATGTCTGATATAAAAATGGATAATTCAAAAAATGGGATGCCAAAATCAGTACCCTATATTATTGGTAACGAGGCAGCTGAGCGTTTTAGTTTTTATGGTATAAGATCTATCATGAGTACTTTTTTAGTAGCTCAATTCTTTAATCCATCGATGAATCCTATGTTGCAGAATGTTGCAGAGGCGAAATCAAATGAATTGGTTCACTTATTTGTTTTTTTTGCTTATTTGGCTCCAATGGTTGGTGGCATTTTGGCAGATTGGTTTTTCGGTAAGTATAAAGTAATTTTATACGTATCGATAGTTTATGCATTAGGCAACTTAATATTGGCCTTATATACCCATGATTTAACCATGTTTTCAATTGGTTTAATCATAATTGCCGCAGCTGCTGGGGGAATTAAATCTTGTGTATCAGCCAACGTAGGAGATCAATTTGACAAATCAAATGAGCACCTCCTCTCAAAAATGTATAGTTGGTTTTATTTTACCATTAATACAGGTTCAATTTTATCAACAATTGCAATTCCTATTATTTATAACAAATTTGGGCCTAAAATTGCATTTGGAATCCCAGGTATACTAATGTGCATTGCCACATTGATTTTTTGGATGGGAAGAAAAAAATATGTTTATGTTCGTCCATCTGGTCCTAAAAGAGAAAATTTTGTATCGATTAGTTTTTTTGCAATAATTCAATTGTTCAAGAAAAAAAATGGACAGCCATTTTGGGAAAGACTTGGAGAACAACATCATTTTTCTGCTAAATCAATAGATGGAGTTAAAGCTGTTTACCGAATTTTAATGGTGTTTTCATTTACTCCGATATTTTGGGCATTATGGGATCAAAACCTTGCCGAATGGGTATTACAAGCAAAAAAATTGAATTTAAATGTATTTGGATACACCCTATTTGCCGAGCAAATTCAAACCTTTAACCCCGTTTTTTTAATTAGTATGATTCCTATAATGACTTATGTGGTTTTTCCATTTACAGAAAAACTAGGCATTAAAGTGACTCCACTAAGAAAAATAGGAGCAGGTTTATTTTTAACTGCCTGTTCTTTTGTAATTATTGCCTTGTTACAGGAAAGCATAGATAAGGGCAATCACCCTTCAGTTTGGTGGCAAATATTAGCTTATTTAATTTTAGCCATCGCAGAAATTTTGGTATCAATGACCTGCTTGGAATATGCTTATACGCACGCTCCAAAATCAATGAAAAGTACTATGAGTGCCTTGTATTTATTAGGAATTTCATTGGGGAATATTTTTGTGAGCATGGTAAATGGGAGTATTGCTGATGGAGGTTTTTTTGCTCAATATACTGGAGCTTCATATTATTGGTTATTTATTGGGATTTTGGCTGTGTTTTTTGTTTTATACCTCTTAATTGCTAAACGACTTCCTGAAAAAAGTTATATTGGGTTAGAAGACTAAGTAGCGCCAAAATAATATTAAAAAAGAGCTGAAAATACCTGCTCTTTTTTATTCTGAGGATAGTACTTTCGCTATTAGAATTAAGTATTATGAATATTTTACTGTTAGGAAGCGGCGGCAGAGAACATGCACTTGCTTGGAAAATGGCCCAAAGTCACCATTGTGATGCTTTATATATAGCGCCTGGAAACCCCGGCACAGCGGGAATTGGAACTAATTTAGATATAGCTGTAACTGATTTTGAAGGCATTAAAGCAGCAAGTATTGAACACAACATTGGACTGGTTGTAGTAGGCCCCGAAGAGCCACTTGTAAAAGGTATTTATGATTTTTTTGAATCGGACCCTGCACTTAGACATATTATAGTGGTTGGACCCTCTGCAAAAGCAGCGCAATTAGAGGGCAGCAAAGCATTTAGCAAGAAATTTATGCAGCGTCATCAAATTCCTACCGCTGCCTACGCCGAATTTACACTTCAAAATATTGAAGAAGGCAAAAACTATATCGCAGCGCATACACTTCCAGTGGTATTAAAAGCAGACGGTCTAGCTGCCGGAAAGGGCGTTGTTATTGCAACCACGCACCAAGAGGCGCTTGAAACTTTTGATGAAATGCTTGTAAACAAGCAGTTTGGCGAAGCCAGCAGCAAAGTAGTGATTGAACAGTTTTTATCCGGAATTGAAGTGAGTGTTTTTGCACTTACCAACGGTATGGACTATCAAATTATTGGTCATGCCAAAGACTACAAACGAATAGGAGAAGGCGATACAGGGCTTAACACGGGTGGCATGGGTTGTGTTAGCCCCGTGCCATTTATGGACGATACTTTTATGCAAAAAGTAGAAGAACGCATTGTAAAACCGACCATTAACGGACTTGCCCAGGAAGAACTTTGCTACCATGGATTTGTGTTTTTTGGACTTATGAATGTAGCGGGTGAGCCTTTTGTAATTGAGTACAACTGCCGTATGGGTGATCCTGAAACTGAAGTGGTAATGCCACGATTACAAACAGACCTCGTTGCCCTATTTGCAGCTATGGATAATGGCACTTTAATTGACGCTAATATTAGCTACGACCCTAGAAGTTGTGCCACCATTATGGCTGTTAGCGGGGGCTACCCAGGTAACTACGAAAAAAATAAGGTTATCACAGGACTTGAACAAAGTAACGATACCCCAAAAACCCTTCTGTTTCAGGCAGGTACAGCAGCTAGCCAAAACAACGTTGTTACATGTGGGGGAAGGGTTTTAGCAGTTACCGCCTATGGCGAAAACATCAAAGAGGCCGTTACAAATGCAACCCAGCGCCTTCAAAAAATTGAATTTGAAGGCCTGTATTTTAGGCGCGATATTGGGTACGAATTTGAAAATAAATAAGCAGATTAAATTCGTAAGAATAGACCTTGTTATTTCCATTTATTTCAAGCACCTTTGTAGTAATACATTTACTCAAGATTTACGCACTATACCATGGGATTATTTAACTTTTTTACGCAAGAAATTGCAATGGATTTGGGGACCGCAAATACCCTCATTATTCATAATGATGAAGTAGTCGTTAACGAACCTTCTATTGTTGCCTTAAACCGTAATAATTTAAAAGAAGTTTTAGCGGTCGGGAAAAAAGCCCTCATGATGCACGAAAAAACACATGAGAGTATTAGAACGATTCGTCCATTAAAAGATGGTGTAATTGCAGATTTTAACGCCGCAGAATTAATGATTCGGGAGATGATGAAAATGATCTATCCGAAAAAACCATTATTCCCTCCAAGCTGGCGCATGGTTATTTGTATTCCTTCTTCTATTACCGAAGTTGAAAAACGTGCCGTAAGAGATTCTGCAGAACAAGCAGGTGCTAAAGAAGTTTATATGATACACGAACCTATGGCAGCTGCTCTAGGTATTGGTATAGATGTTGAAGAACCTGTTGGGAATATGATCATCGACATTGGAGGTGGTACCACTGGTATTACGGTTATTGCACTTGCAGGTATTGTGTGTGATCAAAGTATTCGTGTAGCAGGCGATGAATTTACAGCAGACATTATGGAAGCACTTCGCCGTTATCATAGTTTATTAATTGGTGAGCGTACCGCAGAGCAAATTAAAATTAATGTAGGCGCTGCCATGAAAGATTTAGACAATCCGCCGGATGATTTACCAGTTAATGGTAGAGACCTTGTGACAGGTATTCCTAAACAAATTATGGTCAGTTATCAAGAAATTGCCGAGGCACTTGATAAGAGTATATTTAAAATAGAAGAGGCTATCTTAAAAGCCCTAGAAACCACGCCACCTGAGCTTGCAGCTGATATTTACCGCCGTGGATTGTACCTTACAGGTGGCGGTGCTTTACTACGTGGACTCGATAAAAGATTAAGTGCAAAAATTAAATTACCTGTACACGTTGCAGAAGATCCACTTAAAAGTGTTGTGCGTGGTACTGGCTTAGCACTTAAAAATTATCAGCGTTTTCCGTTCATCATGCGCTAATAATTTACCTTGAAAAATATTTTTGATTTCATTCGTAGGCACTTTACATTACTAAGCTTTTTGCTTTTGCAATTTGCTTCGATTTATATGCTTACTACATCTAGTATTTCGCATCAAACTTTCTTTTCAGCGAAAATGAGTGATGCAACTTCAGAAATTAATGAGCACTATTATAATATGCGTGGCTACTTTTTTCTAAGAGAAACCAACCAAAAATTAGCACTAGAAAATGCACGTCTTCTGAATTTACTGCGCTCCAACATATCAGTACCAGATTCAAGTATTCAAATAGTAACAGATTCGGTTTATAAAGACTCGCTCAATACGTATCGGAAATATAGTTGGTTTCCTGCTAGAGTTATTGGAAATACTGTTTCATTACAAACCAATTTTTTAACACTGGAACGTGGTCGTTTACAAGGTGTAAAAAAAGGAATGGCTGCTATTTGTCCAGAAGGAATTGTAGGCGTTGTTGTAGAAGTATCTGACAATACGAGTAAAGTAATGAGTCTTTTGCACCGCAACAGTAGGGTGAGTGCCATGCTTAAAAAAGACAATAACGCGGGTAGCATAGAATGGGATGGCGCCAGCCCTTATTACCTGCTTTTACGCAACGTTTCTAAGGGGGCAAAAGTGGTAAAAGGCGACACGGTAGTTACGAGTACCTACTCAGCTAATTTCCCGCCTTACCAAATTGTAGGCCGCGTAGCCGAAATAGACGCTGACCCTTCTAGCAATTTTTATACCCTTAAAATTAAAACAGCCGTGAACTTTTTTACGGTTCAGTTCGTATACCTAGTAGAAAATCTTCGTTATCAGGAACAATTTGATTTAGAAAACAACAATTCAAAAACACGTGAATAGCCTCGTAAAAAATAGCATCCGCTTTGCGCTGTTTCTGCTAATACAAATTGTGGTTCTTAACGAAGTGCCGCCAGTACACCGCTTTATCATACCCTATTTGTACTTCTTATACATACTTTGGTTGCCATTTTCAATTAACCGGTTTTCGCTCCTTATTGTTGCTTTTGTGTTTGGGCTTTCATTAGACTACTTCACTGGCACTATTGGGCTGCATGCATCCCCCTGCGTGCTTATCGCTTATATAAGGCCCTACCTTTTGAACCTACTTTTGCCACAAGAAACCATCGAACAGAGTTACGCAGAGCCAGGTGTAAACAGTATGGGATGGGCACCTTACGCGGTTTATGTAGGCTTCCTAACTTTTATTCATCACTTTTACTTGGTACTTATTGAATGGCTTCAATTTGGAGACTTTGTATACTTTTTAGGTAAGGTAATTGGTACTACCCTAGTAAGCTTTATGATGATCGTACTTTCTGAACTTCTTTTTTTAAGAAAAGGCAAGTATAGAACCAATGCATCCTAGTTTTTACTGTCCACAAGTATGCATAAGTTTTTTTTGATAAAATGATGTATTGTTGGCTTTGTTACATCAAATTTGCAATAGATTTTCGTTGAATTATTTTTCCAAGCCCCTATGCCTGCCTTTAACCAAAACCGAAGTAGAATTGTACAACTTATTTTTATAGGCGCTTTTGTTTTAATTACCCTTCAGCTCATTAACCTTCAGGTATTTTCAACAAAGTATAAAATGGCTGCCGACAACAATGCCTTTTATAGAAAAGTCATTTACCCAGACAGAGGCATCATTTTTGACCGCAAAAAAAGAGCCATCCTCGAAAATACCATTAGTTACGATTTGGTGGTGATACCCGCAGAATCAAAAGGAACAGATACCCTAGCCCTTTGTGCATTATTAAACATAGATACCGCGGCTTATAAAAAAAGAATGCGTGATTTAATATATAAAAATGGGGCGGTAAAGCCAAGTGTTTTTGAGCCCCTACTCACCACCGAAAATTTTGCGCGTCTCAACGAAAACATGTACCGTTTTCCTGGCTTCACATTAAGCGAAAGATCGGTTCGTTCATACCCTTATGATTGTGGGGCAGCTGTACTTGGTTATACCGCAGAAGTAGATACCGGTTTTTTACGTAGACACAAAGATGAAGGCTACGAAATGGGTGATTATTTTGGCACAACAGGGCTTGAAAATAGTTACGAAAAAATACTCATGGGTCAGCGTGGTATTAAACGTTTTATTAGAGACAATAAAGGAAGAATTCAAGGGCCTTGGGAAAAAGGAGAATTTGACACTGCCGCAATAGCCGGAAGTAATTTGTATTCAAGCATCGATGTGGAGCTACAACAACTTGGCGAAAAACTGATGGAAAATAAAGTAGGTAGTATTGTAGCGATTGACCCTAAAACAGGTGGCATTTTATGCATGGTAAGCGCACCCACTTATAACCCCAATTACCTAACAGGCAACCAAAGGAAAAAGCATTTGGTTGACATGATGTACTTTGATCCTAGAAAGCCGTTACTTAATAGAACCGTTAGTACCACGTACTCTCCGGGCTCTACCTTTAAAACATTAGTAGGTATTATTGGGATGGCCGAAGGAGTAATAGATGATCAGATGACGGTTAGTTGTGGAGGTAGTTATTTAGGATGTGGTAGAAAAATGGGCTGCCACGCGGCGGGCACTTTTACACTAAAACCCGCTATTTCAAAATCTTGCAATAGTTATTTTGCAGTGGCTTTTCGTAGAATATTAGACAATGCCAAAGTCAATAACAGAGACGTAACACTCGGCCTCTTTAATGAATATGCTTATTCATTTGGTCTTGGGAAAAAATTAGGCGTAGACTTGCCATCTGAAAGAATGGGCAATATTCCTACTGCTAAATATTACCAGAAAATATTTGGTAAAAATTGGCAGGCATGTAATATTATTTCTAACTCAATTGGACAAGGAGAAATTTCAACGACCCTAACGCAACTTGCAAATGTAATGGCTATTATTGCCAACAAAGGTTGGTATTATTTACCCCATTTAATTGATTCAGTTGAAGGCGGAGACGATTATGAAATGCTGGCGCGCTTTAAAGTAAAACACAGAACAAAAGATATTCCCGAAAGCATCTTTGAAGAAGTGCATGAAGGTATGCAAGGCACTATGGAATTTGGAACAGGCGCTTATGCAAAAGTTCCAGGCATCACTGTTTGTGGTAAAACCGGCACCGTAGAAAACGCCTATCGGGGCGAATCTTTAAAAGACCATGCTTTTTTTGGCGCATTCGCCCCTCGTGAAAATCCGCGTATTGCGATTGCGGTTATGTGTGAGAACGCCGGCTACGGTGCTACATCGGCTGCTCCTATTGCAAGCTTACTCATTGAAAAGTATTTAAGGGACTCTATTGCTGGACCAGAGCGGAAAGCAAAAATCGAGCAGCTATCCAATATGAATTTAATTCCGCCTCAAATGAAGCGCTTGATGAAACCGGATACCACTAGAAAAGTAAACATCAAAAAAGCAATTGCCAAAAACTAGCCAAATACAAAATGAACAGACGAAATAACAATTTAGCCGCAGAAGGCATTGATTACACTGTCATTTGGCTATACGCCATTTTAGTTTCGATAGGCGTCTTGTGTATTTTTATGGTAGAATATAAAGCAGATACCAATTGGCTTTCTGCTTTTTTAGGAGGAAAAGCAAACTATAGCAAGCAGCTTATCTTTGGAGGCGTATGCGCACTTGTTGCGACATTTATTTTACTGACAGATAGTAAAATATTTACTGCGTTTGCGAATCTATCGTATGTACTTGGCATCTTACTCATGTTAGCCACATTTATGCTTGGAAAAAACATCAATGGTTCTAAATCCTGGATACCCCTTGTTGGTGGATTTAATTTACAACCAGCAGAGCTTTGCAAGATATTTACATCGCTTGCCATCGCAAAATTCATATCCCGACAAGAAGTTGATTTCACCAATTTAAAGTCGCAATTAATTGCAGGCGTGATTGCGCTAACACCAGCAGCACTCTCTATTTTACAGCATGAGCTGGGCTTAGCACTTGTATACCTCAGCTTATTAATCGCTATGTTCCGTGAAGGACTACCCGCACAGTTTTTAATTATAGGGTCTTGTTTTGCTATACTCGCACTTGCCACACTCATTGTAGAAATAGATACATTATCCATCACGTTAACCGTTTTAGCAGCACTCATTGTTTTTTTAGCATATAGGCAGGTTAGAAAAAAACAAAGACTCGTTACCATTGCAGCAATTATATCTATTTGGATTTTATGCATTGGCGTACAGCGTTTTGTAGTACCCTATGTATTTAATAATGTATTAGAATGCTATCAGAGTACTAGAATCTATAGCATGGTGGGTAAAGATTATGATTGCAGTTTAAATAAAAAGTCCAACGAAAAAGTTACTGGGAAAGCAGCTCGTAAGCCCGATGATTATAACGTAAGACAAAGTAAAATTGCGATTGGCTCTGGTGGATTTTTTGGAAGAGGCTTTTTAAAAGGCACACAAACAAGAGGTAAATATGTGCCCGAACAAGACACTGATTTTATTTTTACATCACTTGGAGAAGCCTTTGGCTTTATGGGTTGTGCCATTTTTTTAGGTATTTATTTATATTTCTTGTTCCGTATTGTTCGAATCGCAGAAAGACAACGCAGTACTTTTAGTAGGGTATACGCATACTGTGTTGCTAGTATCTTGTTTTTCCATATTGCCGTAAACGTAAGTATGACTATTGGGCTTTTCCCAATTGTTGGTATTACCCTTCCACTCATTAGCTATGGCGGATCTTCGTTACTCACTTTTACGGTATTAATTTTTATCATGCTTAGACTAGACGCCGATAGACAAATGGTGCTGCGTTAGGCCAATTTTACATGTCATGCAAATCATACCATTATCCGAAGGCAGCTTTACCATTGACCAATCCAAAGTTTTTGTTCCAATAGATACCAATCAAGAAGCCCTTCAGAGCAGACCTACGGGAAGTATCCTAGTCGAAATTCAACCCTTTGTTGTAGTGACTAGTAAGGATATTATTTTGATTGACACAGGACTTGGCTATACCGGCACTAATGGAGTATTACAAATACATGATAATCTAGAAAAAGCGGGCATCAAGCCCGCCGCTATTACAAAAGTACTCATGAGTCATTTACATAAAGACCATGCAGGCGGTACCACTTTTAGCAACATTGATAACACAGCACGTTACATTAGTTTTCCTTATGCAACATATTATATACAACAAAGAGAGTTTGATTATGCCACCGGAGTAGGCTCTGCCTCCTATATTCCAGAAGACATATTACCGCTTCATGAATTTAGCAAAGTGGTTTGGCTTGATGGGGACGAAGGTGAAATTGAAGGTGGCATAAAATATCAAGTAACAGGCGCACACTCCAAATTTCATCAGGTATTTTGGATTACCGAAAACAATGAAACCGTATTTTTTGGCGGAGATGATGCACCACAACTACAACAAATGAAAAGCAAGTTTGTGGCGAAGTACGATTATGATGGTAAAAAGTGCATGGAGCTTAGGCAATCCTGGCTAGAAAAAGCAAAACAAGAAGGATGGACCTTCTTGTTTTATCATGATATTGCAACACCCATTTGGGAGGCTCGTTAAATTGTTGGCTCTTCTTGACCCGGAGGTGGGGGTGGCGGAGGTGCGCCATTTCCTTTCTTTTTTGACCCCGGCTTTCCGCCTTTTCTATTTTGCAATTCATCTTTAATCATGCTCATAAATGCGCGGTCTGCGCCCATTGCTTTATTTACACGCTCATCGGAACCCAAGGCTTTTTTAAAGTCGTTCTTGTATTTTTTTCGAATGTTCAATGCCGCTTCTTCAAAAGCTAGTATATCTTCATTTTTTTCTTGACGTGCTTTTTTCAATTCTTCAAAGCAGGCATTGTAAGCAGGCCAAAATTTTTGCGCCTCGTCAACATTTAAATTTAAATGCTTGGTCATAAAAGCAACCTTTAGTGCTTCTACATTTTCTTTTGTTGGTCTTGGTCCTTTACCACGAGGGCCGATAGATCTTTGTGGTGGTTGCGCAGCAACGATGGCAACAACAAAGAAAGAAACTAAGAAAGATAAGATGATTTTTTTCATGGTTATTATTTTAAGTAATTTAATTGCTTGATTCGATATACTCTAAAAGTTCTTGGTCTGAGCTTTGCTCTATGAGCGAGGCGCCGGTTTCCAAATTATAATCTGGAATGGAGATGTCAGGTGTTGTGATTAATTGTTCATGCGCATCGATATAAGAAAGTAGAGTTGAATCACTAATCGTTTGTAATATACTTGACTGGTCTACCTGTATATATGCTGCGTAATCGAATGTATCGGACTTGTTATTGAACATACGTGCGCCAACTAGTATAACTCCAATAAATACAGCTGCTGTAGCCCATTTAGCAATACGATACATTGGCTTTTTTGGGACCAATGTTGGCTGCTCATATACATTTGTTTTAGGAATAGAATTTAAAAGCGGAGCAATAGATGCTAACTCTGTATAAACAGCTTCTTTTTCGATACTCGCTCTAACAATGCCATGCAGCTCCTCAAAATATTGAGCAGGAACTTGATAAGGCATTGTAGCACGTAATGTTTGCCAGAATGAACTTATTGTTTCTAATTCTTTTTGTATGTTAGGATCTTTGTACATCAGTGAATAATAGACTACGACTTTGTAATAGGGTTTAATTATTTTTTATAAATTCTTCGATTTTTTTTGCTGCATGATGGTAACTCGCTTTTAAAGCACCTTCTGAGGTTTCCAATAACTCGCTCATTTGATGGTATGGCATTTCATCATAGTAACGCAAATTAAAAACGAGCTGCTGTTTTGCCGGAAGGCTTTTGATGGCCAATTGCAATTTCCAAATCAATTGATTTTCATTAAAGTTTTCATCTGCTTTTATTTTTTCCTGAAAACCATCTCCATCCCCATCTAAAGAAACAATAGCGCGCTTTTTTTGTTTTTCAATAAAAGTGAGGGTCTCATTAGTAGCAATACGGTACATCCATGTAAACAATTTACTATCCTCTCTAAAGTTTTCAAGGCCATTCCATATTTTGATAAGCACCTGCTGCAAGACATCATTGGTATCTTCATGATCAACTAACATGCGCCTAATATGCCAGTAAAGCTTCTCCTGGTACTTTTTTACAATACCGGTATAGCCCTTCTCTTTGGTTAAGGGGCTCTGAAATTGTGCCAGCAAACTTGTATCATCTAAGTGTAATGCCATATTATAAAGGTAAATGCTTGGACTCCCGTATTGGACAAAAGTTTAAATGGCCCTTTTATTTATTGTCTTTCCATCGCCACAAATGAAGGCATGCATAGGTTTTGTAGGGGCTCCAAGACTCGGCTATTGCCAACATAGCCTCTTTTAGCGCCTTTTTATTAGAAGGGTCTAGGTTATAACACTTTGTCATGGCCTGCTGAATGCCCAAATCGTCCACTGCAAAAACATCTTCCCGACCCAGCGAAAACATGAGTAGCATTTCTACCGTCCATTTTCCAACCCCTTTTATTTGTGTAAGCAGTTCTATAATGGCTTGGTTAGAAAGTCCCTGCAATTTTTTATCTGTAATCTTATGTTCGAGGCAAAAATTTGCTACTGCATAGATGTATTTGATTTTTGCATAACTGATGCCAATCCCCCTAAGGGTCTCTTCGGGGGTATCTAACACTTTTTGAATGGTTGGCTTTTTTGCTGGATACAATGATAAAAAACGGTCAAATATAATAGCCGCTACCTTTGTACTTAATTGTTGGCTAATAATGCTTGCCATAAGCCTAATTGGAATATTTTTTTGAAGCGCTAATACATGCGTTTCGCCTTTTAAAATGACTGCCAACCGCTTATCCTTTTGCAAATGTTTTTTGTACGACATACGGCAAGTTACAAACCCTAAATTATCTTTCAAAACCAATAAGAAGTAGTAGCTTAGTGTAAAATTAAAAGCATCATGCTGGTCCGCTTTTTTATTGTGTATTTATTTGCCATTACCTATACATCCCAAGCTTTTGGTCAACAAAAAACAGCTGCTAACTTATCCGATGAAACAGCCATAAAGGCTTTACTTGCCGCACAAACCAAAGCCTGGAATAAGGGAGACGTGGTTCATTTTATGGAAGGGTACCTCAGTTCGGATTCCTTATTATTTGTTGGTAAATCGGGTCCTACCTATGGCTTTAACAACACACTTAACAATTATAAAAAAGGCTACCCCGATACCGCAGCAATGGGTAAGCTTACGTTTACATTACTTTCCTTATCACCCATCGAAAAAAAGCATTACCGTGTTTTAGGAAAATGGGCATTAAAAAGAAGCAAAGGAGATGTGAGCGGATATTTTACTTTATTACTTGAAAAAATAAAAGGCAAATGGTTTATTATTCAAGACCATAGCAGTTAAATAAAAAAACATGGCAATAATTATTATAGGCATTATCATACTTATAGTAGGTATCTTAATTCTCAAACAAAAAGAAGAGTTTAACAAACTAGGCAATGGCATTAGAATTTTTGGCGTTGTGCTAATTATCATTGGCGCCTTAAACGCATGTGTCAAACAAATCGATGCTGGACAAATTGGTGTTTCAAGTTTATTTGGTAAAGTATCTAATGAAGTACTTACCCCCGGACTCAATTTTGTTAACCCACTTGTAAACGTATACAATGTAGATATCAAAACACTTAACTACACCATGAGTGGCATACATGACGAGGGGGATAAAGAAGGAGATGATGCTATTCGTGTTCTTACCTCGGATGGATTAGAAGTTACCATCGACCTCACAGTTTTATACCGTGTAGTTGGTGCAGAAGCGCCAAGGTTAATCAGAGAAACAGGTCTAGATTATAAAGACAAAATTATAAGACCACTTACTAGAACAAAAATCAGAGACAACGCTGTATACTTTACTGCCATTGACTTATACTCTACTAAGCGGGATCAATTTCAGAATAGAATATTTACAAGCATCGAAGCTGATTTTAAAAAAAGAGGTTTGATACTTGAACAATTATTACTCAGAAACATCACCCTTCCTAATAACGTAAAAACGTCTATCGAAGAAAAAATTAAAGCAGAGCAAGACGCACAAAAAATGGAGTTCGTACTTCAAAAAGAAAAACAAGAAGCAGAGCGTAAGCGTGTAGAAGCGCAGGGTATTGCAGATTATCAACGCATTATTAGCACCGGCTTAAACGATAAACAATTACAATACGAACAAATTCAAATGATGAAGGGTCTTATCACTTCACCTAATTCAAAAGTTATTGTGATGGGTAAAGGAAATACGCCTGTTATTTTAGACGGCAAGGATAAATAATTATTCTTCGTTGTAGTCGATGGGGTCTTTCCATTTATTGTATAGATACCAAAATAACAGTCCTGTACTTAATAATAACCAAGTATAAAAAATAAGATTGGCTGTGGTAAAACTGCTTTCCCAATAAGCAGCACCATACATGATGCCCGCACATGAATTAACCGCCATCCATAATAAAAACATGGATAAGGTATTTACAATGCGGATCAAATATTTACGTACACCTGGTTCCATATAATTAATCTAAGCTTTGTTTATTGGCAGCTGCCATTTTTAAAAGTCGGTCAAATTGCGCCGGCGTTAAGTCATTGTAAAAGAAGTTAATTGGATCAATTGGAGTGCCTGATTTGTGCACCTCATAATGAAGGTGCGGGCCTGTGCTTTTTCCAGAATTACCTACATAACCAATCACTTCTCCTCTTTTCACGCGCTGCCCTACCCTGGCTTTTACCTTTACCATATGACCGTAAATTGTTTGGTAGCCGTAGCCATGATTTACAATTACATGGATACCAAAGCCGCTCGTTGTAAAACCTGATGTAGTAACAACACCATCAGCAGTGGCATAAATAGGGGTCCCAATAGGAGCTGCAAAATCGAGTCCTTCGTGCGCTTTTCTCGTTTTATAAATAGGGTCGATACGGTATCCAAAACCAGACGCTATTCGGGATAATTTTTTATTACTAATTGGCTGAATAGCTGGAATAGCAGCCAGTAATTTGGCCTTATTTTTTACCATACCTATTAGCTCATTAAAAGATTTATTCTGATATTCCATTCTAAGAGCCAAGCTGTTGAGCTGATCAATAACGGTATGCACAAGATCAGTAGAACCCATACGCTGCACGAGTTGTACCTCTTTTTTCTGTTCCATATCCTTGATACGTGCACTATCTGCAATGGGGTCGGCTTCAAAAATAGACCGGTACACAGTATTGTCGCGATTGGTGATTTCCCCCATTTTTAATTCAAGCTGTTTGAGGCGCTCTTCAATCACCCCATACCCCTCTTTAAGGTCCTCATTTTGTTGTCTTAATATTTTTTCTTTGGGGGAGTCGATATACTGAAACGCAATGGCAAAAATGATGATTCCGGTTACAATTGAAGCTGCTATAAATCCAAACACCTGCAATAACCGAACCCGAAGGGGTGTCTCCAGCTTTTCAAACCTGAGGGTATGGGTATTATAGTAATATTTTATTTTGCGCATAGGGGCGTTGGTATCAATAGCTAAAGGCTCAATTCCTTACCTTTGAGGCTATAAAAATATAGAACAAAGATAGCCCGCTATCTAGTAAAATTAGCATATTAAAATTTGAATCCTTTTATGATGACGAGTGCCGAGATAAGAAAAGAATTTTTAGCCTTTTTTGCTTCCAAAAAACACCAAATAGTTCCTTCTGCCCCAATTGTGGTAAAGAATGATCCTACCCTTCTATTTACAAACGCTGGTATGAACCAGTTTAAAGACTATTTTTTAGGAAATAAAAAGCCCGAATACAAACGTATTGTAGATACCCAAAAATGTTTACGCGTAAGTGGTAAACACAATGACCTCGAAGAAGTAGGTGTTGACACCTACCACCATACCATGTTTGAAATGTTAGGCAACTGGAGCTTTGGGGATTATTTCAAAGATGAAGCTATTGCATGGAGTTGGGAATTACTTACCGAAGTTTATAAAATAGATAAAGACCGTTTGTATGTTTCTGTTTTTAAAGGAGACGAATCCGAAGGGTTACCTATGTCAACCATTGCATATGAAGCATGGAAAAAATTAGTACCGGAAGACAAAATTATTTTCGGAAATAAAAAAGATAATTTCTGGGAAATGGGCGATACAGGCCCATGTGGTCCATGTTCTGAAATTCATGTAGACTGCAGATCTGATGAGGAAAGAAAATTAATTCCGGGTAGAGATTTGGTGAACCAAGATCATCCTCAAGTAATAGAAATTTGGAACAATGTATTCATGCAATACAACCGTTTAAAAGACGGAACACTCGAACCACTTCCTGCAAAACACGTTGATACAGGGATGGGATTTGAACGTCTTGTGCGCGTGCTACAAGGCAAACAAAGTAATTACGATACCGATGTATTTAGTGGTACCATAAATACAGTAGCTGCTATCACTGGAAAAACATATGACCAAAGCGATAGCAAAGAAGCCGTAGCATTTAGGGTAATTGCAGATCACATTAGAGCTATTTCTTTTACCATAGCTGATGGCCAACTGCCTTCTAATACAGGTGCTGGGTATGTGATTAGACGTATTTTAAGAAGAGCTGTTCGTTACTATTATACCTATCTCGATTATAAACAACCATTACTTTTTCAACTCGTTCCATTACTTGCTACTCAATTTGCAGAAGTGTTTCCTGAATTACATGCACAAGAAACTTTTGTAACAAAAGTCGTTAAAGAAGAAGAAGATTCTTTTTTAAGAACCCTTGATAAGGGTCTTAAAAGAATGGATGAATTAATGAAGGCTTCCAGCAGTAAAACCATTGAAGGTAGAGCTGCTTTTGAACTCTTTGATACTTACGGTTTCCCAATAGACCTTACAAGGCTTATTGCGCATGAAAATAATTTAACAGTAGAGGAAAATGGATTTGAAGCAGAAATGCAGCAGCAAAAAAATAGAAGTAGGGCTGCAACAGCGATAGATGCCGCAGACTGGATTATCGTACATGAAAGTAGCACTCAAACATTTACAGGCTACACAAATACCGAAGCAACTACCAAGATTACAAAATATAGAAAAGTAACTGCCAAAGGAACAACAGGTTTTCAAATTGTTTTAGAAACAACCCCTTTTTATGCCGAAAGTGGCGGACAGGTTGGTGATACAGGCCTACTTGAATGTAATGGATCAAGCGTTGAAGTAATTGATACCAAAAAAGAAAACAACCTAATAATTCATTTCACTACTGAGATGCCTTCTAGTTTGGAAGGAACAGTAGTTGCAAAAGTGAATACAAAGAATAGAAAAAATATTGCTGCGCACCATAGTGCCACGCATTTATTACACGCTGCTTTAAGACAAGTACTAGGCACTCATGTAGCACAAAAAGGTAGCCTGGTGAATGCTACACAGCTTCGTTTTGACTTTTCGCATTTTGCTAAAGTTAGTGATGATGAAATGAAGCAAATAGAAAATATTGTGAATGAAAAAATTAGAGAAAATATTCCAGTAGTCATTAAAGAAATGACGAAGGATGAAGCAGTTGGTATGGGTGCGATGGCGCTGTTTGGTGAAAAATATGGTAATACCGTAAGGGTTGTAATAATGGATCCCAGCTATTCAATTGAACTATGTGGCGGTACACATGTTGGCGGAACAGGTGAACTGGGACTTTTCAAATTAAAACATGAATCTGCGGTTGCAGCAGGTGTTAGACGTATTGAAGCAGTATGTGGCGAGGGCGCTAACACGCAGGTCAACGAAGCATTAGCAGAACTAGAAACCATTAAGGAGCTTGTAAAAAATACCAAGGAGCCAGTGAAAGCGGTGCAACAAATGGTAACTGATGTGCAGTCTTTAAAAAAACGTATTGAATCCTATGAGGCACTAGCACTTGTTGGTATCAAAAATGAACTGGCATCAAAAGTGATGCGCATTGGTAACACATACTTTATTGGGGCTGTTATTACAGTTGGTAATCCGGATAGCCTTAAAAAATTATGTACTGAACTCCAAGCAAGTTATACAAACCTACTTGTGGTTCTAGCTGCAAATATTGAGGGCAAAGCGGCTATTGCTGTTTTAGTGGATGATACATTGCAGGGAATTAAAGGATTAGAAGCGCAAAGAATTATTAAAGATCAAATTGCGCCACTTATTAAAGGTGGAGGCGGCGGTCAAAAAGGCCTAGCAACGGCTGGTGGACAGGATCCTAGCAATCTTACACAAGTGATTGAAACTGTAAAGGGATTGTTAAATTAACGCTTATTAGAGGACATTAAAATATATTTGAAACAAGAAAACAACCAAAACTATGAACAAAATTATTGCATTATTTACAGCAGGCTGCTTACTTGCAGCGACCGCTAGCGCACAAGAAGAAAAAAAAGTAGTCATTGTAAAAAAAATGGACACCACCATCATTCATGGAAAAGATAGTGGTCCACAAAAAATGACGGTGATTGTAGAAAATGGAAAAATAACCATCAATGGTAAGCCTGTTGACGGTGCTAATTTACCAGAAATGATGGGCGGTGGAGCAGGTATTCCAAAAGTTATGATGTTTAAGTCTGATGATATGAATGCCCCACTTGCTAAATTAGATGGTAAAGTGACCGAATTAAAAATCGCAAAAGGCATGCCCCTTGATATGAGTCAATTAGGCGAGACATTTGCATTTGCATTAAATGATGGACCAAAAATAGGAATCAGCATCGAAGACCTAACTGAAGGTGCTGGTGCTAAAGTGTTAGATGTTACAGAAGGTTCTCCTGCTGCAAAAGCAGGTATCACAAAAAATGATATCATTACATCTGTGGATGGTTCATCTATTTGTGATGTAGCTACGATTCAAGAAAAAGCAAGTGGTTTAAAAGCTGGCGATACCATCAGTTTCAAATTAACGCGTGATGGCAAGTCAAAAGACGTGTCTGTTAAAATTCCAAAAAAAGTAAAGAAGGCTAATATATAAGCTTATCAATTGTACGATAACCCGGTAACTAATCTTATTTTTGTTTGAGATGACCGAAGGCAAACAATACGAAGCAGTTATCGGGTTAGAAGTACATGCACAGCTAGCTACCAAAAGCAAGCTATTTTGCGCCGATGCCACCAGTTTTGGCTCAGCACCCAATACCCAAATAAGCCCAATCACAATGGGCCATCCGGGTAGTCTTCCCAAAACCAATAAAAAAGCAGTTGAGTATGCCATAAAAATGGGACTTGCTTGTGACTCCACCATTGTCAAGGAAAATTACTTTGCCAGAAAAAACTACTTTTATCCAGATCTGCCAAAGGGTTATCAAATTTCTCAACATACCACGCCTATTTGCGCAGGTGGTAAAATTCAAATAAAAGTTGAGGGTCAAAAGCGCTATGTTCAATTAAATAGAATTCACCTAGAGGAAGACGCCGGAAAAAGCATACACGATATTGATCCTACACATACCCTCATAGATTTAAATAGAGCAGGTACCCCCTTAATTGAAATTGTTACGGAGCCTGATTTATATAGTGCCGAAGAAGCATTTGCTTATGTAACTGAAATCAGAAAATTAGTGCAGTGGCTGGGCGTTTGTGATGGAAATATGGAAGAAGGCTCTTTACGATGCGATGCCAATGTGTCGATACGACTTAAAGGTGAAAAAAAATTAGGCACAAAAGTAGAAGTTAAAAATTTGAATTCAATTCGCAATGTAAAAAAAGCAATTGAGTTTGAAATAAACAGAATGACTGAAGTACTAGAAACAGGCGGCACGATTATCCAACAAACCAGAAGTTTTGATGCATCTAATGACACCACATTTGCTTTACGTGATAAAGAAGAAGCCAATGATTACCGCTATTTTCCTGATCCTGATTTAGCACCGTTTGTTTTAAGTGAGACCTATATTGATACAATAAAAATGGAGCTTCCCATTTTACCCGCCGCAGTAGAAGAAAAATTAATAAAGCATTATCAACTGAGCGCATACGATGCTGCGCAGCTTTGTGATTCATTAGTAACAGTTCATTATTTTGAAGCTGCAGCTCAGCACACAAACAATTTTAAATCATTAGCCAATTGGATGCTAGGCCCCATCAAGTCCTATTTAAATGAAGCAAGACTTGATTATTCAAGCCTTGGCCTACAACCTAATATACTAGCGGATCTTATCAGAATCATTGATGAAGGTCAATTCAATTTTTCGGTGGCAGCATCTAAAATATTCCCTCACATTGCGGATGGAAAGAAAACCGATGTTTTAGCCATTGCTACTGAACTACATGTGTTACAAGTGGATGATGCAGAAACCCTAGAAAAATGGATAGACGCTGCTATCGCTAGTATGCCTGACAAAGTAATTGAGTACCAAAAAGGAAAAAAGGGACTCATCGGTTTATTTATTGGCGCCGTAAAAAAAATAAGCCACGGACAAGCAGATCCAAACAAAGTTAACGATATGCTAATGAAAAAACTAAATAAATAATTATTCAACCAATACATTAATCATGAAAAAAATAATTAGTATATCTCTAATTGCAGTAACTATTTTATTTGGCTGTACCGAAAAAAAATACGGCGGCTTTACCGTTAGCGGTAAAATTAGTAATGGAGGTAGTCAAAAAATTTACTTACAAGAGCTGCCATTTGCTGGATCAGAGCCTTTAATACTGGACTCGGCAACACTTCAAGCAAATGGAAAATTTGAGTTAAGTGCCACTGCATTAGAAGAAGGATTATACAGGCTAAGTTTGGAGAGAGGTCCAGAAGTATTACTGATTAATGATGAAAAGAATATCCGCGTTAATATCGATGTCAATCAACCCCGCAACTATGCAATCGAATCGTCTGATGCAAGTAAAAGCCTTCAAAATTTATTTGCAAAATATAGTGCAGCAGACTCCTCATTAATGGTGGTTTTTAATGCATTAGAAAGTGCACAACAGCAGTCTGGTAATGATAGTTTGGTACAAGTACTAACTAAAAATAGAGACAACGGACTTTTGTCCATCAATACGATCGTTAACGAATTTATCAATAACTCAAAGAGTCCTGCCGCTATCTATTATGCCATTGGAATGGCTACTAGAACAATGCCGGAAGAAGCCGTTAAGCAGCTCGTAGAAAAGACAGCTGTTAAGTTTAAAGAACATACCGGTATTGCTAAAATTAAGGCACTTATGACCGTTCAACAAGCTGCACCAAGCGCTAGTAATGCCTATGCACTATTAAACAAGCAAGCTCCTGAAATAAACTTACCTGACACAGAGGGTAAAGCATTTTCATTGTCTTCTTTAAAAGGTCAATATGTACTTGTAGATTTTTGGGCTAGTTGGTGTGGTCCGTGCAGACAAGAAAATCCAAATGTGGTAGCTGCTTATAAGAAGTTTAAAGATAAAAATTTTACCATTTTAGGCGTGTCATTAGATAATGATAAAGAAGCTTGGATGAAGGCCATTAAAAACGACGGTTTAAACTGGAAACAAGTGAGTGATTTAAAACAATGGGAATCTAGCATGGTCCCTTTATATGGTTTTGATGGCATCCCATTTAATGTACTTGTAGATCCTTCTGGTAAAATTATCGCGAGCAGTTTACGCGGTGAAGACCTAGAAAAAACATTAGCTGCTGTTTTAAAATAAAATAGCATTAGGTACTAAAAAAAATGGCGCTCGAAATCGAGCGCCATTTTTTATGTAATGTATGAAACAATTACCATCCTGGATTTTGAACAAGGTTGGTATTGATGTTGATTTCATAAGTAGGAATACCCCATACAAATTGAGGATTGCTCGCTGCAATATTAATTTGGTGGTAGCTAGTAGCAGGCGTAGTATTGATAGCACCTAAATCCTGAGGTGTACCTCTGGTAAAGCCTAACTTCCAACGCTTCAAATCAAATAAACGGAAACCTTCGAAAGCTAATTCTCTAGTTCTTTCGTTTCTGATTTCTGTCATTAAAGCAGCACCTGTTAATCCAGATAAAGCTGTTAAACCTCTAGCAGTACGCAAAGTATTTAATGTAGATAAAGCAAGTGCTTCACTAGCACCGCCTGCGTTAGCAGCAGCTTCTGCATAAATCAAGTATTGCTCTGCAGCACGGAATACTTTTGGCGCATGTTGGTAGTTGGTGAAAGCACCTGTAAATAATGCTGGGTTACCAGGGAATTTATTAACACACCACATTGTTGGGTAGTTAACACCCTGAACAATACATGGAAGTTGCTTTAAGTAAACACTTCTTCTTAAATCAGATGCGTCAAATAAATTTACAAAGTCTACTGTTGGAATAAAATCCGGTGTAAACTTACCTGTTGCACCATTAAAGCCTAAATAAATAGAGTTGGTGTTTGCAGATTCTGTTTGTTTAACAACTGCAGAATTAAAAATAACTTCGGTAGCCAAATCGTTGGTCCACATGTTATTTAAATTAGTCAGTGTATTTAAAAGCGGGTATTTATTACCTGTGATAATCGTATTTGCAGCTGCCATAGCACCTGTCCAATCTTGCATGTGTAAACGTACACGCGCTTCTAGGGCAGTAGCAACATCGATTGTGAACCTTGTAGCACCTGGGGTTCCAGCAGTAGAAGCTAAGTTTAATTTTGCAGTAGCAATGTCAGATAAAATTTGATCATATACTTTTTGCACGGTTGCTCTTGCTGGTCTAGCATTGATGTTAAATTCTAACACCAATGGCACACCTAAATCTGTAGCAGCTGTCGCTTTATCATAAGCTTTTGCAAAACGCAAAATCAATTCTGAATAATAATAAGCGCGCGCTAAATAGGCGTCACCTTTGTATTTGTTAAGGGTTGTAGCTTCTGCCGCAGTAGTGGTTTTTATTTTTTCAAAACCACCAATACAAGTATTGATGTTTCTTAAAGCAAAATAATACCCAGACCATGATCCACTCAATGCACCATCATCTGCAAGGTAGCTTGTACCCCATCTGTGCGGATTACCATTTCTGTTACCAAAATCTAGGGTTGCGTTTAATTGGTCTGCTTGTACATCTTGAGAGATGTTATAAGAACCATACACTCTACCACGTAAATCAGAGTATAAACCTGTATTCCAGGTAGCAGCATCTTTGACCGTTTGAAAAGATTGAGACAACTCAATACTGTTGTACGGATATAGGTCAAGTCTTTTTTCGCAAGATCCTAACGTAAGGATAGCTGCAAAAGCGACCATGTTTTTTATTAATAATTTTTTCATTTTCATTTTCATTTAACTGGTTATGTAAAGCTTAGAACGAAAGGTTTAATCCAACAGCAACTTGACTTGTGTTAGGGTTAGCACCTAATGATACGTTGGTATCAACCTCAGGATCTGGACCAGAATAGTTAGTTAATGTCCAGATGTTACGCATAGTAACATAGAACTTAGCCCCAGTTAATACTTTTTGTTTGTTCAACAAAGTCTTTGAAAAATCGTAAGCAAAAGTTAATGCTTTCAAACGCATAAACGATGCGTCTTCAATTAACCTTGTATCAAACTGCGTAAATTGAACACCATATCTTGGGAAACGAGCTTGGTCACCTGGTTTTTTCCAATAGTCAAGCACCGTGTTAGATTGGTTATAACCAGTAAATTGGTTTGGATTTTCAAAGAAATAACGGTCGTTGTTGATCATGTACTTGCCCTTAGAGAAAGAGAAATCTGCACTTACGGAAAACTCTCTTACACCAGCGCTAAATCCAAAACCACCATTAAATGGAGCGTATCTTTTGATACCTGTATTTTGTTGTAAACCTGCACTATTAAATGCGTTAGTAGTAGCAGATTTTGTTGTTTCAACAATTTTGTTTGGATCCGCATTTGGACGGTACCAAGTTGCATCTCCATTAGCAGGATCTACACCTGACCAAATTGGATAGAAATAAGATACTGGTTGACCCACAGCCCAACAAACACCAGTATTAGGGATAATCCAGTATTGCTTGCCTTGGAATAGTTCGGTAATTTTTTGTTCTACATAACCTACGTTCACATACACATTTAAGAATGATGATTTCTTTTTGATGAAATCATAATTAATGTTTGCGTTGAAACCAGAGTTTTTTAAGCTACCTACGTTAGAAGTAACAGAAGAGAAACCTGATGTATACGGGAATGGAACACTAATTAACATACTTGAAGTTAAGCGTTCAAAAAATTCAATATCAAGGTTAAGCTTGTTGAATACAGTTGCTTGAACACCAAGGTTAAGTTGCCTTTGTGTTTCCCATGATAATTCTGGGTTACCCGCAGAGCTCACGCCCCATCCTGGCGTAGAGTTGTATAAGTTAGTTCCGACAGTAGCTAATGACTGATAGTTACCAATTGATGAGTTACCACTGGTACCAAGACTTCCTTTAACAACTAGATTATCAATCCACTTAACATTTTGTAAAAACTTTTCGTTTTTAGCTTTCCACATAGCACCTACCGAATAAAAAGTAGCGCCTCTAAGTGCTCTACCAAAACGAGATGATTGGTCATTACGAATAGATAAGTCTACAAAATATTTAGAGTCTAAATTATAGTTTAAACGTCCAAAATAAGAAGCAAACGCATATTCATCCATAGACGAACCAGCTGTAAAACCTGTAGGACCAGCAGAGATCAACACCAAACGGTCATCAGTTTGACCAGTAGAAGATCCACTAAATCCGTTAGAATTGTTATAGATAAATTCTTGACCTGCAAGTAAGGTAAAGCTGTTACGCTGCTTAAATTTAAAAGCATACTCTGCAGTATTGGTGATTGTTTTGGTGGTACCTCTACTAAATGATTCAGATACAGAACCAT
This sequence comes from Sediminibacterium sp., assembly GCA_049418605.1. Lineage (GTDB taxonomy): Bacteria > Bacteroidota > Bacteroidia > Chitinophagales > Chitinophagaceae > Sediminibacterium. Next base: position 35,081 of record JBMSJE010000008.1, read on the forward strand.
TGTTAAGAGAACCTAAATACGAAGGCAAAGTTTTGCTTGAACCTCTGTAATCATAAAACTCCATACCTGCTTGAGACTTTAAAGTAAAGCCAGCAAATGGGTTTAACTGAATAAAACCACTTGGGTTAAATTGCACGTTAGAACCAACACTTAGTAATTTATCCGCTAAATAATTAGGGTTGTAAAAGTTACCACCAGGAATGATATCTGGGTATTTAACACCATTTGCGTCATATGCAGAGTAAAACGGTTGACGAAGTAAAGACAAACCTCTGTTCAATTGGTTTGAACCATAAGGGTTTGTTTGTCTTTCATCATAACCACCAGATAAGTTAACACCTAATTTAAACCAGTTGTTTACAGTGGTATTGATGTTAGCACGCATGGTATAACGCTCAAAATCTGAACGGTAGGTAAGACCTTCTTGCTTAAATGCAGAACCTGAAATATAATAGGTTGTTTTTCCGCCACCGCCAGAGATGTTTAAATCAATTTGTTGAGTTGGAATATTTTCTTTGTAGTAATGTTGGTACCATTTGGTATCAGCATTATACGTTGCTAACAAAGAAGCAACCTGAGCTGGTGTTCTAAAACCAGTAGCCACCCAAAAATCTGTAAGTTGTTTGGTACTCATAAAGTTGTTAAACAAATCAAGCGTTGGCTTAACTAGGTTAGATACACCATATTGAGATTGAACTGTAATTTTTGAAGTATTTACTTTACCTTTTTTAGAAGTAATATAAATAACACCGTTTGCCGCTCTTGAACCATAGATTGATGTTGAAGATGCGTCTTTTAAAACTGTAACAGATTCAAAATCTTCTGGGTTTAAACTAACAATTGTACCCGCATCGATAGGAATACCATCCATTACATATAATGGAGTTGAACTCGCGCCCAAAGATCCCACACCGTTTAAACGAACACTTGGTGTAGCAGAAGGTTCACCAGAGCTGTTATACACCTGTAAACCTGGTACCTTACCTTGTAAGGCGTCAAACATGTTTGCAGTTGGCTTGTTTTGTAATTTTTCTGCGTTAACAGTAACTACAGAACCAGTAACATCTGATTTCTTTTTTGCAGCACCATAACCTACTACAACTACTTCATCCAAAGCATCTGCAGCAGAAGCGGTAAGTGAAGCATTTGCTGTATTGTTTGCAGCAATGGTAACGTCTTTTTGAACAAAGTTTAACGAAGAAATCGTTAACACTTTAACTGAATTGGCAACAGTTAATTTGAAAGTACCGTCGGCAGCAGTAGTAGTTCCCGCCTTAGATGATTTAGCAACTACGCTTGCACCAGCAATAGCAGCGCCTTTTTCATCGGTAACCTTTCCGCTAACCGTGCGGTTTTGTGCGAAAGACTGCGTCAAAGCAAGTGTTGCACACAAAATCATGACAACTAATTTTCTCATATTTTGGTTTTTAATGTAAAAATGCAGACGCTAATTTAATAAAAGATTAACTCATAGACCCCTTTTAATGCGTCAAATACTAGTATTTGTTGGTTTTTTTACCGATTTAGTCCGTTGGGAAATGTTATTTTAATATAGAATATTGATTATCAATAACATAGAATTATTATTTTTCATATTAATTATGTTAATTATATGAAACATATACGTTATCAATATTTAAACAGAACCCTCTGATTAATGGATGCGTCTATTTTTTACGCTTCTGGAAATGCAAAATGAGCACCGGAAGAAGGATCAAATTGGTTAAAGTACCCACAACAAGGGTTAAAGAAGTGAGCCAACCAAGCGCCTTGGTGCCACCAAAATCACTTATACAAAATATAATAAACCCTGCTATCAGCACCAGTGAGGTATAAATAATACTTATACCCGTGTGTTTAATGGTTTGAATGAGGGTTGGACTTACCTGGTTATTATAATGTGGAAGCTCCTGTTTGTAATTGATTAAAAAACGAATGGTTACGTCGATTGCAATACCAAGGGCAATACTAAATATTAAAACGGTAGAAGGTTTTAAAGCAATACCTACCCAGCCCATAACACCTGCCGTAATCACGAGTGGAATAACATTGGGAATTAAAGAGCAAAGTAATATGCGCACAGATCTAAATAAATAAAGCATGCAAAGTGCAATGAGTAAAAAAGCCCAAACAATACTTTCTTGCAAACCTTTAATAATAAAACTAGAACCTTCTAAAAATGTAATGGTACTGCCTGTAAATGTAACTTTGTAATGCGCCGTATCAAAAATTTCATTGGCTTTTGCTTCAAAATCTTTAACAAGTATTGGCAGTTTAGCACTTCCAATGTCTTTCATATTTACACTGATACGCGCCACCTGCTTTGCACTATCCATAAAACTATTAAGCAGTTTTGCAACGCCTTCTTTTTTTATTTGAGCACCCGAATCTTGTGGCGCTGGTGATTTTAAATAAGGTCCCATAAAGGCGAGGTCACCTTCGTATGGAATATCATAACTCAATGTGTCGCCATCGTAATAAGCCTGCCTTGCAAATTTTAACCCTTCCACAAATGAAAGCGGTCTTGCTGTTTCTGGGTGCTGCGCAATATATACTGACAACTCTTCTATTTTTGAAATAGGCTGTGTAGTTCTGATTAAACCATTTTTCTTTTTGGTGTCCACCATAATTTCAAGTGGCATTACACCGCCAAAATTCTGTTCAAACCATTTAAGGTCTGTGTAAATTTTATCTTGCTTAGGGAGGTCGTCTACTATAAATCCTTCCGACTTTAATTTACTCATTCCAATGAGTGCAAATACAGTAATAACAATGGTAAGGCCATACACCCAACGCGCATGATGAAACGTCCATCGCTCAATTTTTACAAGTAGCGTTTCTAGAATTTTATTATCGAGATAGCGGGTATGCTGTGGTTTAGGTGCTGGTAAATAACTAAGTACCGCAGGTATAAATACAAGCGATATAAAAAAGAGTACCATGATATTAATTCCCGCAACTAGTCCAAACTCTTTTAAGAGTGCACTCTTTGTTAAAGCAAAAACAGCAAAACCAATAGCAGCAGCAATATTACAAAACAGGGTCACAATACCCATGCGACCTACCATGTTTACTATGGCTTTGTCTTTGTCTTTAAGCTCTAAAAATGCAGTATGGTATTTATTAAAAAAGTAAATACAATTTGGAATACCAATCACAAC
>JBMSJE010000009.1:0-38173 GCA_049418605.1 Sediminibacterium sp.
ATGGATGGAAAATTTGTTTGCAAATTTGTTATGACCTACGTTTTCCAGTATGGGCCCGGAAACAAACGCCTGACGAATATGATCTACTCCTCTATGTAGCCAACTGGCCCGAAAGGCGCAACCATGCTTGGAAAACCTTACTGTGCGCGCGCGCCATAGAAAACCAAACCTATGTGGTAGGCGTTAACAGGGTTGGAAAAGATGGACATCAAATAAACCACAGTGGTGACAGTATGATTGTTGATCCAATGGGACAAGTGCTCTATTACAAAGCTGATGACGAAGACACCGTGTACATGGAATTAGAAAAAGATGTAGTGCTTGAAGCTAGAGAAAAATTTCCGTTTGGACGCGACGCTGATTCTTTTACAATTGGGCTTTAAACCGCGTTAATTTATTTATTACATCAATATTATTTCATGTCCGAGTTATTATCTGCAAAGTCACTTTTTACCGGAAGCGAGTGGATAAACGAAACTGCCGTAGAAATAAAGGATGGAAAAATACTTTCCATATCAAAAGAGCATTATGATGCAAGTGCTGCGTTCCCCTATATTGTTCCCGCATTTATTGATTTGCAAATTTATGGTGCAGACCAAAAATTATTATCTGAATTTCCGGACGCTGATTGTATCCAAAAAATATACGCATACTGTTTAGCGGGCGGTGCTGCTTATTTTCAGCCCACTATTGCTTCACAATCTATGGAGGTAATATACAAAGCCATTGATGCCGTAAAGGCCTACACAACCAGTGGTGGCAAGGGTTGTATTGGGCTTCACATAGAAGGGCCATGGATTAATGTTGCTAAAAAAGGAGCACATAATGAAAACGTTATTCACAGTCCAAGTGTAGAAGAAGTGGAAGAAATATTAGCGTATGGATCTGGATATATTAGCATGATTACCCTTGCTCCCGAAATTTGTTCTAATGCAATTATTGATTGTGTCCAATCACACGGTATTGTTGTATCGGCGGGTCATAGCAATGCTAATTATGAAACAGCAACGCAGTTTTTTGACAACAATATTAAAGTAGCTACACATTTATTTAATGCCATGAGCTCATTTTTACACAGAGAACCGGGCATGGTGGGCGCAATTTTTAATCATCCACATGCCATGAGTAGCATTATTGTAGATGGCCATCATGTAAATTATAATGCAGTTAAAACAGCTAAAAAAATAATGGGTGAACGCCTATTTTGTATCACAGATGCTGTAACAAGTACAAGTACTGGTTTTTATAAACACGCACTGGTGGGAGATAAATATGAATCGGAGGGAACACTGAGCGGATCAGCCCTTACGCAATTAAAATCGGTTCAAAATTTAGTAGCGCATGTGGGTGTTGATTTTGAAGAAGCTATTAAAATGTGCAGTGTTTATCCGGCCCGCGTAATGCAAAAAAAAGAAATGAGTGGCTGTATACAAATAGGAGAACCTGCTGCGCTTATTTGTTTAACTGATAGCAAGGAGCTATTAAAAATAGTAGCTTCTTAATTTTTTTGCTGAATCATTTTTTTAACGGTTTCTAATTTAATATCAAAACCTTGTTTGATAGCATAAGAGCTAGGGTCTACACGTACATCTGGCATTACACCACCACCCTTATGCCTTGATTTATCCATTACTAATCGGTACAATGGAAGTCTAAATAATAGCTGTGAGTTAGGGAGTTTAATATTGGGTATCATTATGGCAGAATTACCATAATAGCCGCCGCCGGATTCTTCACCTACAATTGTTACATTTTTTTGCTTGATAAGCGGCGAAGTAAATAAGGTAGACGCAGAAAAAGTATAGCCGCCTTGTAATATATAAACGCTTCCGTCAAAATGATTTTTTGTGATGGGTTTGTAATAATGTTTTTCAAATCTTTTGAAATGAAATTTTCCGTCCCCTTCTTTTTTTGAAATAACGGACTTAGCAAGTGCATAATATACAACGTTAAAAAAATTAGATAAAGGCAGTTTGCTAATGCCTCTATTACTTGCTACAACACTATCCGCTATTTTAAATGCATGATCTGATATATATTGAGAAAATCGTGTTGAGTTTTTGATATTACCGCCTCCATTTTCCCGTAAATCAACCACTAGATTTTTAACGCCGCTGGTATGTATCGTTCTAAAACTTTGACGTATAAATTTTCTAAGTCCTGATCCGGAAAAGCTGGTGACCCGCATAAATGCTGTGTTTGCGGATGAATCGATTAAGAGCGTCCACTTTTTGGGTGCTACAATTTTTGGGGCCTTAGGTTTGCTGATTGCAGTAGTAGTTGGTGAAAGGCTGTCTTTTTTAGGCTTTGGAGGTACAAACGCAGCTATACTTGATGTTTTTGAATTGCCTGCGCTATCGATATAAGAAATCTGATACACGCTATCTGCATCACCAAACCTAGCTTTATACCAACTCGAAAAATTGTTGGTAAGAACCTGACTTTTAAAATTAATGCTATTGCCATCGGTACTAATGATACGATACATACTATCTACAAGCGCGCTAACCGGAAACTGGTTGATTGCTGTAACAATCGTTCCTCTTTTGAGTACGCTATCCCTAGTATACATATTCCCAATCACAACCGCCGAATCTTTCCAAACTTTTAATTGTAATGGAAACTGTGGAAATCTGTAATTAGCATACTGCTTTGTAAGCTTTGGAGAAAAATGTACCGATGTATGACCACATTTAATATTTGCTAAATAACTAGCGACAACATTTTTAAATGCCCACACCGACATAGAATCTTTAACAGAAGCAAGGGCGCTGGAAAAATAAAAATCCATACTATCTTTTGGCGTATACCAATACATACTAGGATGGTTTTGTTCCAAAATTTTGTGCAAGGTTTGTAAATCCTTAATAAGCAGTGCTGGCGCTATTTTGGGAGCGTCTGCTAATTTTTTTTGCGCCACAGCATGCAAGCCCAAAAACAGGCAACAAAAAAATAAAACGGTTTTGTAACCAGTACAGGCACGCATAGTTTTAAATTAAAATTAGGCTTCTTTAAATGCCGTCCAACCCTGTGCCGTTATATCAAAAGTATTGCCGCCCTTGGTTAATAGTTTTGATCCTTCCATAATGTCAACGACGTAACCAATCACACTAATATCTTCGTTGAGTGTAATTTTATCGTGATCTTCTTGTTTAAGGGTAAAGAGTAGTTCATAATCTTCGCCGCCATTGAGTGCACATACTGTTGGATCTAGTCCAAACTTAAATGCCGCTTTTCTAGATTCGTCAGATATCGGAAGCTTTTCTTCGTAAATTCTACAACCAACAACGCTTTGTTTACAAAGGTGTAACACGTCGCTACTAATACCATCGCTCACGTCCATCATAGCAGTTGGTACAATATTATTTTCGGCAAAAAATGCAATGATTTCTTTGCGGGCCTCTGGTTTTAAAAGTCTTCCAACAATATAACTTTCGTTTTCTAAATCAGGTTGTACACCCGGGTTTTCAAGATAAATCTTTTTTTCTCTTTCCATCAGCGTTAATCCTAAAAACGCACCACCCAAATCGCCAGACACACAAATTAAATCACCCACACTTGCGGTACTTCTTTTTACAAATTGATCCGGTGCTACTTCACCAATGGCTGTAACAGAAATTACAAATCCTTTTTGTGAAGAAGAGGTATCGCCACCCACTAAATCTACACCGTGTTTTTCACAAGCAATATGCACGCCTTCATAAAATTCGGTGATAGCTTCTACGCTAAAACGGTTACTGATTCCAATACTAATGGTGATTTGTGTTGGCTGCGCATTCATAGCATAAACGTCCGAAAGGTTTACCATCACTGCTTTATAGCCCAGATGCTTTAGCGGCGTATACATCAAATCAAAATGAATACCCTCTAATAATAAATCGGTAGTAACCACGGTTTGTTTTCCAAAATGATCTATCACGGCAGCATCATCGCCCACCGATAAAATAGTAGAAGCGTTATGCGTTTCAAAATTTTTAGTAAGATGTTCTATCAATCCAAATTCACCAAGGGTGGTGATTTCTGTTCTTTGTTCGCTCATATTTTATTTTTTATTGTACGGGTCCACCATTAATAATAGCTAATAACTCGTCATGAATATGTCCATTGGTGGCCAATAAATGTGGTTGATATACGGAGTAATCATTACCTGCATAATCAGTTACTTTTCCGCCCGCTTCTTGTACCATTAAAAAACCTGCTGCACTATCCCAGGCTTGTAGTTTATGTTCATAAAAACCATCAAATTTACCGGCTGCTACCCAGCACAAATCAATGGCGGCACTTCCTAATCTGCGCACAGGTATACCTTTTCTAATTAATTTTTCAAATACTTGTAATGGTCCATTGGGGGTATCCAAATAGGTGTACGGAAAGCCTGTTACGAGGCATGATTCAATGACTTTGTTTTTTTTGCTAACGCTAATTCTTTTATCGTTTACAAAAGCACCCTTTCCTTTTTCGGCAAAATAAAATTCTTGCATGATAGGGTTGTATACAGCGCCCATAATTATTTCGCCGGCTTTTTCGAGTCCTACACTTACGCAACAAATAGGAATACCATTTGCAAAATTTACAGTGCCATCAATAGGATCAATAATCCATTTGTATTCAGATGTGGTTATAATTTCACCGGTTTCTTCACTTAAAATAAAATGATCAGGAAAAGCAGCATGAATGACACCAATAATGGCGCGTTCTGCTGCGTGATCGGCCTCAGTTACTAAGTTATTAACGCCCTCTTTATGGCTAATTTCAAATGCACCATTAAAATAGCGCTGCAACTCGGCAGCACCCGCTTTTGTAGCCGCTATCAGTGTTTCTGTTAACATATCGCAAAAGTAACGAAGATGCGGCCACTATTCAAGTTTTGTATCATTTTGCTTTAGCTTTGTAGCATGGCACTATTTGACCTCTCCCTATCCCCTAAAAACACAAAAAAGGAACAGGACCGTGTTTTGAAAAAATTACTCCGTCGTGCAAAAAATACGGCATTCGGAAATACATTTCAATTTGATACGCTCTTAAAAAGCAAAACGGTTGCAAAAGATTTTCAGAAAGCAGTACCCATTTATAATTATAATAAAATTTATAAGGAGTGGTGGCACAAGTGTATTGAGGGGGAATCTGACGTTTGTTGGCCGGGTAAAATAAAATATTATGCATTAAGTAGCGGAACGTCCGAAGCGGCTAGCAAGTATATACCTATCACGCGCGAACTTTTATCGGGCAACAAGACCATCATGGTTAAACAGCTTTTAGGACTTAGGCACTATAAAAATATTCCATACACCGCTATTGCAAAGGGCTGGCTTGCCATTGGTGGCAGTACAGAACTTCAAAAAGGAACCGGCTTTTACGCAGGTGATTTAAGCGGTATTACAGCAAAAAAATTGCCTTCTTGGTTTCAGCCCTTTTATAAACCCGGAAAAAAAATTGCCAAAGAAAAAGATTGGAATAAAAAATTAGAAGAGATTGTTGCAGAAGCGCCAAATTGGGATATTGGATTTTTAGTAGGTGTTCCTGCGTGGATTCAGCTCTGCATCGAAATGATTATCAAAAAATATGAACTTAATAATATTCACGAGCTTTGGCCCAACTTGTCTTTTTTTGGACATGGGGGAGTGAGTTTTGAGCCCTATAAAAGGGGGTTTGAAAAATTATTAGGAAAACCAATTACCTACATAGAAACCTATTTAGCGAGCGAAGGTTTTATTGCCTACCAAGACCACCAAAATGCAGCAGGAATGCGACTTGTAACGGGGCAGCACTTATTTTTAGAATTTGTTCCTTTTAATGAAAATAATTTTGACGAAGACGGAGAAATAAAAGATAGCGCAACTGCATTACTTATTGATGAGGTGGAAGAAGGAACCGATTATGCCATTTTAATGAGTACCGCTGCGGGTGCCTGGCGTTATTTAATTGGCGATACCATTAAATTTATTGACAAGCAAAATGCACAAATTATTATTACGGGCAGAACCAAACACTTTTTAAGTTTAGTTGGTGAGCACCTAAGTGTAGATAATATGAATAAAGCCGTGGAAACGGTAAGCAACGCATTTAATATTAGTATTCCTGAGTATACAGTTACAGGTGTGCCGCACGGAAATTTCTTTGGACATAAATGGTATGTTGCCTGCAACGACTCAGTAAACGAGAAGGATTTAGCTACTGCCATTGATCAATACCTCTGCACCATCAATGACGATTATGCCACCGAACGAAAAAGCGCCTTACAAGATGTTTCCGTAATGGTGATTAAAGAAGCGGTGTTAATGAAGTTTATGGAGTCTCAAGGAAAATTGGGCGGACAACACAAGTTTCCTAGGGTATTAAAAGGAAAACTATTAGAGGCTTTTGAAACATTCATACGTAATAATTAAAATATGGTAGCGCCGCTTTTGAAGGGTTTAGTGCTGGGGTTGATATTGAGCATTTCGGTGGGGCCCATCATATTTGCCATTATTAAACATAGTATCAACAGCGGACGTAGGGCGGGATTAAGCTTTGTGGCGGGGGTTTCTACATCAGATATTTCGTTGGTATTATTTTGTAATTTTTTTACTGGGCTTTTTGCAACTGCTCTTGAACATAAAAATAAAATTGCATTAGCTGGAAGTGTTTTTTTAATCGTACTTGGAATTTATACACTTCTATTTAAAAAAGTAAGTATCACTGAAAATACAAGTGACGCTCAAGAAAAATTAACTTGGAAAAAATATGTGGGACTCTATTTATCTGGGTTTTTTATGAACACCTTAAACCCCGGCGTGTTTTTATTTTGGTTTGCTTGGACCGCAGCGATTGTTGCAGATGCATCAGCAGCAAGCAATCCAGCCAATTATAAAGCAGTTGTTTTTATTACCTGTCTTGTTTTTGTGCTTGCCTCCGATGTTGTTAAAGTTGTATTATCTGAAAAATTAAGGCCTAAACTAAATACAAAAAACTTACATTTAATCAATCAAATTGCTGGCGTTATACTCATTGGATTTGGTGTGTTCCTTTTTTATGGCGCATTAAAATAAATAGATGTTTGTATTAAAATACGTTGCGGGAATATTAATAGCAGTTTTATTAACAGTCACGCTTTCTAATGCACAGATTGGCAATACACTTGTATTAAAGGAAAAAGGTAGAACCATTCAGAGCTGGATAGAAAAGGATTGTATCACTTTTAGATTTAGCAATACGCAGTGGATAGAAGGAAAAATAAAAACCATTTTAAAAGACTCCTTACTTATAAATATGTACCGAGCACAGCAATCACCCACTGTGTTTGGTGGTTTTAGGGTGGATACGACCTGGCTTGGTTTTTTAAAAATAAGTATCAACGAAATTTCGGGTATGCCACAGTCGCGTTACAAATCGGGCATGTTTACAAATGGCATATTGTTTAGATTAGCAAGTGGCGCTTACCTGTTTTTGAATATAGCCAATAGCGTATTAAAAGGCTTGACGTTATTTGATGCAGCCAATACCTCCCGATTACTTGTTGCTGCTGGCTTTTATGGTATAGGAACCCTTCAAAAACAAAGGCACAAAGCCTATTTACCGATTGGTAAAAAGTATACCATGGCTATTTATTAGTGTATTAAAAGGGCGTCTATGGCAGTTACCGCTTTTTGATTGCGCGTTTCAAAACTGCCACTAATTTCTACCCAAGGCGTTTGCTGATTGATTAAAATATCTTTGTAAATCTGAAATAATTCTTGACGTGGTTTTTCGTCGGGGTATTCCCTCAGTGCATCTTTCACCCAAGGTATGTCTGGCTTACAAAGCAAATACAAATCGTAGTCTTGCTTATTTATTTCATCTAAAATAAAAGTAGGGCAAGTGCCAAAAACATATTCGGCCCATACTTTCATCACGTACATATCTGTATCAATGATAAGTGGTTTTACAACACCCGTTTGATCCATTTTTGTTTGTACGAGTTTGGTGTAATTTTTTTGTGCATCCAATTGACCCTTTGCAATGGTAATTAAATCGTCAATAGTATAAGCAGTTCCATTTTGTAATAAATACTCTCTAGCAAATTCTGGACACCAAAGGGTGTTGTAATAATTCGCTAAATACCCGCAAAGTGTAGATTTACCGGTACTTTCGGGACCTATTACTACTATTTTTTTGATGGCTAATTTCGTGTTCATACAGTCTGGGCTTTTTTACGCCATTCGATAAGTCCTGCAATAGCAAGCATCAACAAAACAAAAAATTGTACACTGGTAAAAACATATCCTTTCACAAAATAAAGTGGAATCGAAAAAATATTAGTAGCTATCCAATAATACCAGCTTTCTACTTTTTTCTTAGCCATTAGCCACATACCCGTATAAGCTGCGGCACTTGATAGCGCATCGGCCCAAGGGATGGCACCAGGCGCAAAAGAATTTTTGGAATAATAGAGCGCCGTGTATAGTACAATATAAAAACTACCAAAAAATAAGAGCTGTTGTAAAAGTTCTTTGTTAGTAGAAAACTGAATATGTAAAATTGTTTGTTGCTGATCATTTTTGCGCGTCCATAACCACCATCCATAAATACTCATGACTGTGTAATAAATATTTACACTGGCTTCACCAAGTAAGTGGCCTTTAAAACTTAAATAAACAAAAATGGTGGTATTGATAAGTCCCACTGGATACACTAGTACCTGTTCTTTTTTGCTAAACCATACACTTGCTATTCCAGCAAGCACAGCAATAAATTCTAGTGCGGATGTTTGTAATAAACCATCTATAAAAGATTGGTATAAGGTAGCGGGGCTCATTTTTATTCGGCCTCTGCAACCACTTCTTTCACTTCGGGTATCATGCGTTTCATCATGCCTTCAATACCCGCTTTTAATGTTACCATCGAAGAAGGACAACCGCTACAACTGCCTTGTAACATTAAGTTTACAACGCCATCATTGTAGCTTTTAAATTGTATCGCACCGCCATCCATTTCAACAGCTGGCTTCACATAATTTTCTAATAATTCTTTAACACGCTTTACAATATCATCATCATCGGCACTCACGGTATTGGTCGCTTCTTGTTTCATTTTTGCTACCTCTTCTTCGTTCACTACTACACCGCCATTTTCTAGATACTCTTGTAAAAAAGTTTTAATGGTAGGAATAACATCCTGCCAATCGTCGGTATCAGGGGTTTTTGTAAGTGTTACAAAATTTGAAGCGATAAATACAGCTTTAATAAATGGAAAACTAAACAACTCTTTTGCAAGCGGAGATGCTGCTGCAAGTGTTTCGTCGGCAACGTCTAAACTTTTTCCTGGATACAATAATTTGTTTGCCACAAATTTCATGGTTTCCGGATTGGGGGTCATCTCGGTATAAATGCTAATGATAGAGTTGCCTGTAGTAATCATAGTATAAAATTGAATAACAAAAATAAACAATTTTATTGGGGGAGTAGCAGCTGCGCGCGATTTTTCGGATATCGAAAAATAGATTTATTTTTTCTCGGCCGGTTTAGGCACAAAATCCAACACCACACCGTTGATACAATAGCGGAGTCCTGTTGGTGGTGGACCATCTTCAAACACATGACCTAGGTGAGATTCGCACCTGCCGCACTGAACCTCTGTTCTTTTCATCCCAAGCGTGTTGTCTTGTAAATAAATAATAGAGGTTTTTGTAAGGGGCTCAAAAAAACTAGGCCATCCGCATCCACTATCAAATTTAGTATTGCTTTTAAAAAGTGCGTTACCGCAAACAGCACAGTAATAAGTACCCAATTCTTTGAAATCTTCAAACTTACTCGTCCAAGGTCTTTCAGTTCCTTTTTGACGGGCTATATAATAAACCTCTGGTGATAATATTTTTTTCCAAGCGTCTTCTGGAACCGTAATTTTTGTAGTGTCGGTTCTAGAAAAATGCGGATTGTTGTTTTTAGTAGTGTCTTCCATAGTTGTTTGTGTTTGTTGTAACGTAGATCCACTGCAGCTTTGCACGGTTATCAAGCATAACAAATAAAGGATTTTCTTTTTCATATACTGCCAAGATCTGGTGATTAAAGGTATAACAAAAGGGCTGCGGGTTTAGTTGTGTATTAGGGCAAATTCGTATATTTGTTCCAAGCAAGAATCACAATCAACATGTTTAATATTATTTTATTTGGCCCTCCCGGCAGTGGCAAAGGAACGCAAAGCGAAAACCTGATTGCATCTTACGGATTAAAACACCTATCTACCGGCGATTTATTAAGAAGTGAGATTGCCAATCAAACGCCCCTTGGCCTAGAAGCCAAGCGTTTTATGGATCAGGGTCAATTGGTTCCAGATGAGGTAGTTATTGGCATGATTAGCTCGGCGTTGGACAACAATCCGGCCGCAAAAGGCTTTTTATTTGATGGCTTTCCGCGTACAGAGGCGCAAAGCATTGCCCTTGACAAGCTTTTGGCCCTCAAGGAAACCGAAATTAGCCTGGTACTTGCCCTAGAAGTAAGCGAAGAAGAACTCGTTAAGCGCTTATTAAACAGGGGTTTAACTTCTGGAAGATCTGATGATACCAACGAAACGGTGATTAGAGCACGCATTAATGAGTACGAACAAAAAACAACGGTTGTAGCAAACTACTATGCTGGATTTGATAAAGTGGTGAAAATCAAGGGAGAAGGAACTGTCGAAGAAATATTTTCATCCCTACGCAGCGAAATTGATAAAAGGTTGTCTTAGTTATATAGCTAGTTTAACCAATAGCTAACTGCTTTCCCGCCATAGTTAAACCTAAGGCGGGATTTTTTTTGTTTTAACAGGGCGTTGGGTATATTAAGCGGTACCTTTGCAGCTTGTCCAAGCTACAAAACATATCAAATAAGATCAAAAACGGTCCTTTTTGGCTAGTTTTATGCCTGATTATAGGACTTATATTTCTTTCTGATGTAGCTCATGCAGAACCCCTCCCTATCAAACATTTGTACCAAAAACTAGAACTCGAACAGCGCGGCCTTTCAAAAAAAGCTTTTGACGTAGCGGTTAGTGGGTTTGAGAAATTACTGGCACATGGTCAATTAATGAACAGCGCCGTGCTATCAATTGTAGACTTTAGCTTGCCTTCCACACACAAAAGACTCTTTGTAATTAATATGATTACACAGGAATTAATTTTTTACGATTATGTAGCGCACGGAAAAAATTCAGGAACAGCATTTGCAAAAAGTTTTTCAAATACGATAAATAGTTTGAAAAGTAGTCTTGGGTTTTTTGTTACCCAAAATACATACACTGGACGAAATGGTTTGTCGTTGGCATTAGATGGAAAAGAAAAAGGAATTAACGATCATGCATTAGCAAGAGCAGTTGTTATTCATGGTGCGCCCTATGTAAATGAAAAATTTGCTGCACAAAAAACGGGAATTGGAAGAAGTTGGGGTTGCCCAGCAGTACCAGAAAAAATTAATGCATCTTTAATTGAAACGATTAAAAACGGTTCTTGCTTTTTTATATACGCACCTATCTATAAAAAAGAAAGCGCCTCCTTGTAGGAAGCGCTCTCAAATATAGGATTGGGTTAGTAAAGACTATTTTCTTTCTAATAATTTAAAGAACTGATCTAATTGAGGTAATACTACAATTCTTGTTCTTCTATTGGCTGCTCTACCTGCCGCAGTGCTATTATCTGAAATTGGTAAGTATTCGCTACGACCCGCTGCTGTCATGCGTTTTGGATCAAGGCCGTAAGATTTTTGTAAGATACGAACGATTGTTGTTGCACGCTTAACACTCAAATCCCAGTTGTCATTTAATTCATCAGTGCTGATAGCAACATTGTCTGTGTGGCCCTCCACCATAAATTCAATTTCTGGTTGTGCCGCTAAAACTTTTGCTACTTTACCTAACACTACTTTAGCGCGCTCAGTAACATCATAACTTCCTGTTTTAAATAATAATTTATCAGAGATGTCTACATATACAACACCCTTATCAACTTTAACATTGATGTCTTGATCTTCTAAATTTCCTAATGCACCTTTTAGATTCATTACAAGTGCCATATTTAAAGAATCTTTTCGTGCGATAGAACCTTGTAAGTCTCTGATATAAATATCTTTCGCACCAATATTTTCTAAAGATTTTTTAATGCTCTCTGCTTGTGCACCAGTAATTACTGATAAATCTTTTAACTGCTCCATCGCAGTGCTACTGTTTTTACGCAAATATTCTACTTGACTATTTAATCCTGCAATTTGCTCTTCTAAGGCTGCTTTTCTAGCGGTTAATTCAGCATTTGCAGATTTAGATTTGTCTAACTGTGCTTGGATTGCTTTTATTTCATCTTGAAGCGCACGGTATTTTTCTTGCATATCTAAGTAAGAACCACTTAATTGAACATACTTAGCTTCACTTTCTTTAAACTTCTTTGTGCTTACACAAGAAACCAGCAATGCCGAAGCTCCGATTACTGTAAATAGTTGTTTTAGTTTCATAACAGTATAAATTATTGATAGTTAGTCGATGAATAAACGGGTTTTTTGATAAAAAATTGCGTTTTATGGATTTTACGATACAAAAATAACCTTTTTCTCCTCCTTTAGCCATAGATCGTAGTTTTTTCCATAATACGATTCTATCGATTTTCGCTTAATTTTTAACGTAGGCGTTAGTAGACCATTGGGAATACTCCACTCTTCTTTACAAACAACCATTTTAGAAAGTCTCTCGTGGTGGTCTAGTTTACTATTAATTTGATCTAAAAAGTCGCTCAATTCATTGTCGAGACCCACCGGGGCCTCTGCTGTTTGCGCCAATGTGCATAGCACAAACGCCGATGTCATTCCAGAGCCCACCACACAGGCCTGACTAATAAGGGCGTGCTCCAAGATTTTGGTTTCTATCGGAGCGGGCATAATATATTTACCCTTACTGGTTTTAAACTGGTCTTTGATTCGTCCGGTAATGGTTAGATAGCCGTTTTCGTCTATAGAACCCTCGTCGCCCGTTTTTAAGAAGCCGTCTTCAAAAGATTCCGCGGTTAGCCCGGGCTCTTTGAAGTATCCTAGCATTGACGCTTCACTTTTTACCTGCACTTCATTTTCGGCACTCAGTCTTACTTCTACATTTTCATAGGTTTGACCAACGGTTCCAAATTTATGATGCCCCACACGGTTGGCATGTGATAACGCGGAGTTCTCGGTCATACCATACGCTTCTAAAATAATGATGTCTAGTTTTGCAAACCACTCTTGAAGTGCAACACTAATGGGTGATGCGCCAGTAAAAATAAACCTAGCTTTCGAAAGTCCTAGTTTCTTTTTAATCGCTTTTTTAATAATAGAAGAAACGATAGGTATACTAAGCAGTGTACTTAATTTTTTTTGTGGCATTTTAGATAAAACACCTTCTTGCATTTTTTCCCAAATACGTGGAACCGCTAAAAAAACAGTAGGTTGTGTATACACCAAATTGGCATTAAACGTATCAAGATTTTCTACAAAATAAATGGTGCTTCCGGTAAATATAGCGCCGCACTTTACGAGCATTTTTTCTGCTACATGGCAAAGTGGTAAATAAGAGAAAAATGTTTCTTTTTTGATTTGAGGTATGTGATTTAAAAATCTATCCACCGCAAATCCAATAGCATGAAAATTATGCATCACGCCTTTTGGTTGACCCGTGGTTCCAGAAGTATATATGATGGTAGCTAGTGCCTTAGAATCCTTTACAGGATTGCCCTCGACGGGTTGTTGATTGGCAATTAAATCATCCCAGTTTTGTGTGTTTTTTTCTAGGTAAAAAGGAAAGCCTATCACTATTAAATTTTCAGGAACACCTTTTCGCATTTGATCGGCACCATCTAACTTTCCAAAAAAAACAGCCTTGGCTTCACTGTGTTCCAAAATTTGTTGAATAGAATCTGCGGTCATATTTGGATACATGGGTACCGACACACAACCCGCAAATGAAATGGCCAAATCGGCCATGATCCAGTGCGCACAATTTTTACTGAGTATCGCTACCTTATCATCTTTTCCAAGACCCATCGCATTTAATGCAGCAGCCATTTTTCTTACTTGCTGACCAGCCTCGGCCCAAGTAAAATTTTTATACGTTCCATTTACTGGTTCAGATAAAAATAATTGATCCGGTTGTGACATTTCAAATGCACAAAACTTATCAATGAGTGTAGGATAATTAGCCATGGTTATTGTTATAAGTGTCTAATAAATGTGCCATTCCATATTCGGGAATTTTTCCTTGAAGCGGCGCAAAAAATGTTATGATTTTTTTAAAATCTTCAGCTTCGTTATCGGTGGTATAAAATGGTTCGGCAAACGTGACCTCCTTTTTACCAAAGTCTAGTCCAATCATTACAATGGGAACGCCTGCGTTTTTTGCAATATGGTAAAAGCCAGTACGCAGTCTTTCTGTTTTTTTGCGGGTGCCCTCGGGAGATAGTGCCAACACAAATTTGTCGTGGGTATTAAAAAGCCCCACTACCTGATCCACCATATTGTGCTTGTTAAACCGGTCTACTGGAAAACCGCCGGTACGCTTAAAGATGAAAGCAAAGGGGCCCTTAAATAAAGATTCCTTACCAAGGTATTTAACGTGCTCTAAGTGCCTCACACTTCGAATGGCAAGACCCACTATAAAATCCCAGGCGCTGGTATGTGGCGCCACAATTAATACACACTTATCTAAATGATAGGGAAAGTTATTATGGATTTTCCAGCCGGTAATCCATACATATAGAGACCAAAAAAAGCGCATAGGCAGCATCGTTGGATAACAAGATAAGAAATCTATACTTTCTACAAAGCCTTGATTAGGTTATTTCATCTCCTCTCTTATTTTTTGTAGACGGAACATTTCGTCACGGAGGCGGGCGGCTTCTATAAAGTCCATATCTTTTGCTGCGGCATCCATTTCTTTTTTAGCAAGCTTAATGGCTTTTTCTATTTGAGGAATGGTTGTATATACTACCTGCTCTGCAAATGTTTGACGCTCTGAGTTGTTACTGTTTTGTTGAACAGCGTTAGACGGGTCGTAACCCTTAATATCAAGCACCGATGTTTGAGCAAACACCTGCTCCTTACTTTTTGAAACCGTTGTGGGCGTAATGTTGTGGGCCGCGTTGTAAGCAACCTGCTTGGCTCTACGTCGAGACGTTTCATCGATGGTGCGCTGCATGCTCATCGTCATTTTATCGGCATAAAAAATAACAAGTCCATTTACGTTTCGTGCGGCACGACCAGCGGTTTGTGTCAATGATTTTTCGTTGCGTAAAAAACCTTCTTTATCCGCGTCTAAAATAGCAACCAGAGAAACTTCTGGTAAATCAAGTCCCTCTCTTAAAAGGTTTACACCAACCAGTACATCAATGACTCCAAGTCGTAAGTCTCTTAAAATTTCGACACGTTCCAGTGTATCCACATCACTATGGATGTATTTGGCTTTGATGTTTCGCTTGGCTAAATAACTATTCATTTCTTCGGCCATGCGTTTGGTGAGTGTTGTAACAAGCGCGCGCGCGCCACTTGCAATACGAAGATCTATTTCGTGGAGTAAATCATCTATTTGATGGTGGCTTGGACGAACCTCAATGGGCGGATCTAATAAGCCGGTAGGCCTTACAACCTGCTCTACCACTACGCCTCCTGTTTTTTCAAGTTCATATTCGGCTGGGGTTGCGCTCACAAAAATGGTTTGACCAATCATGTTATCAAACTCATGAAAATTAAGGGGCCTGTTGTCTATCGCACTTGGCAAACGAAATCCATAATCTACCAGCGTCATTTTTCTGGACCTATCGCCACCATACATACCGGCAATTTGCGGAATGGTTTGATGGCTCTCATCTATGATGCATAAAAAATCTTTGGGGAAATAATCGAGCAAACAAAAGGGTCTAGTGCCCGGTTTTCTTCTATCAAAAAAACGAGAATAGTTTTCAATGCCAGAGCAATAACCAAGTTCACGAATCATTTCTAAATCATATTCTACTCTTTCTTTGATACGGTTGGCTTCTTGTTTTTTTCCAACGCGCATAAAATATTCATACTGCGCGCGCATTTCATCTTGTATTTCGTGAATCACTTCTACAATCATGTCTTTGGGCGCTAAATATAAATTAGCTGGAAAAATAGCGGCATTGTCCATGGTACCAATACGTTTGCTGGTTTCGGTTTCAATGCTTTCGATGGATTCTATCTCGTCGCCAAAAAAAGTGATGCGGTATCCAAAATCTACGTAGGGTAAATTAATATCGACGGTATCACCTTTTACTCTAAACGAACCACGTTTAAAATCGTCTTGGGTGCGCGTATATAAAGAGTTTATAAGTGCGTGTAAAAATGCTTGCCTCGAAACCACCTGACCCGTATGAATGCGCACAATACCATTTTCATATTCGGTAGGATTACCCATACCATAAATACAACTCACGCTCGCAACAATAATGATATCTCTACGTCCACTTAATAATTGCGCAGTTGCCTGAAGCCTTAATTTATCAAGCTCTTCATTGATGCTTAAATCTTTTTCGATGTACACGCCCGTTACCGGCATGTAGGCTTCTGGCTGGTAATAATCGTAATAGCTTACAAAATAACCAACGGCATTGTCCGGAAAAAACTGTTTGAACTCGCCATATAGCTGTGCCACTAGGGTTTTGTTATGCGTGAGCACCAGCGTTGGGCGTTGTGTATTTTGAATAACGTTTGCTATGGTAAATGTTTTACCGCTACCTGTTACACCCAGTAATGTTTGGTACTGCTCGTTTTCAAGCACGCCTTTTGTGAGCTGATCAATGGCCGAGGGCTGATCACCTGCTGGTGTATAGGGTGCTTGAAGTGTAAATGGCATTTACGTTATTTTCTAGTGATGTTATAGATAGCAACAGGTGGGGTGAGCATTTGTTCGTGATCGTTTAACATATATATTTTTCGAACCACAGACATACCCTTTATTACTTTTCCAAAAGCAGCATATCCAAGTTTATCTTCTACGTTTTCGCCGCCTTCGTCGAGGCCGGGTTGATTGCCAATGCAAATAAAAAATTCGGCGTTAGCGGTTCCTGGTTCATTGCGCGCTAATGACAAAACACCATCGGTGTGTTTAAGTCCTGTTTTTGAAGTGGGTTCGTGCGGAATACCTTTCATTTCGTAGAGCTTCATGTAATTGGTTTTCCAGAGTCCGCCCTGTAAAATTTCGGTTTTGGGCGCATTAGAAGGTTGGTTAGTTACATTTAAAACCCTGTAAAATGAAGCGTCTTCATAAAAACCAGAATCTACATAAGATAAAATAGCTGCGCAGGTTTGAGGGGCTTTACTAGGGTATAGTTCGGCCACAATAACCCCGTATTTTGTTTCAATTTCTATGCGCGGATTGGCATATTTTTTTTGTGAGCATGAAAATAACACCAAGGCCATAAAGCATAGTGGTAGTGCGTTGTAGCGCCACTGGAAATTATATTTATTATTTATGCTACCAAATAAACCCATACCTGTTCATCGGCGATTACGCCGTTTTTATAAATTGCATTTTTTCTTGTTCCCTCTAATACAAAATTATTTTTTTCTAGCACACGTGCCGAAGCGCCATTACCTCCAAATATTTTTGCTTCAATGCGTACGATCTCTTTATTTTTTTGGATGGCCTCAAGCATGAGTGCTACCGCAGCTGTTGCAATTCCTTTTCCCCAATAGTTTTCACCAATAAAATATCCAAGCTCAACTGTTTTAGCATACACATCTTTGTGCCAGGTGCAACTAATATTTCCAGCGACTATGTTTCCAATTTCAATCGCAAAATTAGCCACGGGCTTTTCTTCGTTGGCGTGCTTAATCCAAGCGAGTGCATCCATAACGGTATATGGGCTTGGAAATTCATTTCTGATGCTGTTCCAAACGTTTCTATTGTTGGCTACTGCGGCCAGGGCTTGTGCGTCAGTTATTTGCCAGTTCCTGATATTTATTTTTTGCATCCTACTTTACAATCTTCCTGTTTAAATATTCGCTGTAATCAGGAATGGTGGCATCATAATCGCCGTGCATGAAAGGTGATGTGATCACAAAATCGGCAGTGGCTCTATCACAGGCCATTGGGATATTCCAAAGTACACAAAGCCTTAATAACGCTTTTACATCACTGTCGTGTGGTTGTGCTTCCATAGGATCCCAGAAAAAAAACATCATGTCTATTTCGCCAGATGCAATCATGGCACCAATTTGCTGATCGCCACCCATGGGGCCACTCATTAATTTTTTAACAGGTCTATCTATTTTTTCCTCAATAATTTTTCCAGTGGTGCCTGTTGCAATGAGTTCGTGTTTAGACAACACGACTTTATTGTGTTCTACCCACGCCATTAAATCGGCCTTTTTATTGTCATGTGCCACAAGTGCTATTCTTTTTCGCGTACCTAATTTTTTAACATTTTTCATGGGCTTTTTATTAAAGTAGAAAGGTAGTTCATTTATTTTTTGGATTGAGTATAAACGATAGCAAGTAAGGGGTGTGCAGCTATTATTAAACAGTTCGTGGCATTGGAAATTCCGGTATTGTACAACAATATAAACAGTAGTATCAAATAAAATGGATAAGCAAATAGTAGAACCGCAAATAAAACCGAATCATAAAACACCGTGCCCTTTGTTTTATGTGCTACAAAGGTTTTAATCATTAAAAATAATGGGGTGTGCCATAACCAAGCAATACCAATAATTGGAAATAGATAAATAGGACGTTTGTATTTTTTGGATGGTGGTTCTTTAAAAAGCGATGTCATTTGTTCCATCACATGGTTATTAAAATTATTTCTTTCAATAGCAGCATTTTCTGCTACGGCGTTCTTATTAAAAAACTGAGTAGCGGGAAACGCATATCCCAACATCAGAAATACTTTTTTGCCAAAATGCTTAAAACCATTGTAGGCTATAACCGCTGGAAGCACTGCTGGGCTTACACCCTGAGCCACCGCTTGTTGCAATATCCTGGCAGCTCCTTTTTTAAAGGGTTGAATTTCATTTTTATTTAAACAGGTGCCTTCTATAAAAATTAATAGAATACCTCCATTTTTTAATATTTCTACGCTTGCATCAAAGCTATTTTGATTTTTGTGTAAGTGTTCTTTGCCCTCTCTTTGTCTGTAAACGGGCATCATATTTAGTGCGCGCAGAAAAAAATTATGCCAGGGCTTTGTAAAAACATCCCCTCTTGCTAAAAAAGAAATTGGGTATTTACAATTTGCTGCAATTACAAGTGCATCAAAAAATGAATCGGGATGGTTGGCTACAATTAATAAAGGACCCTTTTGGAAAAGCGCTTTTTTGTTGTGCACTTTAATGGATACACAAAATATTTTGAGTGCCATGCGTATCAAAAAAAGTAAAATCTGGTATAGCAAGCCTGTTTTTTTTGTAAAATAAACAAAATAGCCGCCCCTTTTTATAGGACGGCTATTTTTATTATTACTAACCCATCAAATAACCCATATTTTATTATGATTAAGCTTCTGCCGCAGCAGTTCTTGCTTCAATTACCTTGGCTCTAATTTTTGCTTCAATCTCGTTGGCTAATTCTGGATTATCGTGTAAAAGTGTTTTTACAGACTCTCTACCCTGGCCAAGTTTATTGGTATCGTAGCTAAACCAGCTTCCGCTTTTTTGAACAATACCAAGCTCTACACCCATATCGATGATTTCTCCTAGTTTGCTAATACCTTCTCCAAAAATGATATCAAATTCTGCGGCTCTAAATGGAGGTGCCACTTTATTTTTAACCACTTTTACTTTTACGTGGTTACCAATTGCTGCATCACCATCTTTAATTTGCGTCATTCTTCTGATATCTAATCTTACAGAAGCATAGAATTTTAAAGCGTTACCACCTGTTGTTGTTTCGGGGTTACCAAACATGACACCAATTTTTTCACGTAATTGGTTGATGAAAATACAAACCGTTCCTGTTTTATTAATAGTAGCAGTAAGCTTACGGAGCGCTTGGCTCATAAGCCTTGCGTGTAATCCCATTTTAGAATCACCCATTTCACCTTCTAGTTCACTTTTTGGTACCAGTGCTGCTACCGAGTCAATGACAACTACATCTAGTGCGCCCGATAATATTAAACGGTCGGCAATTTCTAATGCTTGCTCACCATAATCTGGTTGAGATACGAGTAAACTATCAACGTCTACGCCTAATTTTTTTGCGTAAGCACTATCAAATGCGTGTTCCGCATCGATGATGGCACACATGCCGCCTTTTTTTTGCGCTTCTGCGATTACATGAATTGCAACCGTTGTTTTACCAGAAGATTCTGGACCATATATTTCAATAATTCTTCCTTTTGGTAAACCACCTATCCCTAGTGCACTATCAAGTCCTATTGAACCGGTAGAAATTACTTCCATAGGTTCTTGGCTTCGTTCGTTCATCATCATGACAGAACCTTTACCATAGTCTTTGTCTATTTTGTCGATTGTTAATTTTAGCGCCTTTAATTTTTCAGTGTTACTCATATGGTTGTTTTTACTTGTTACGTGCTAATAGATAACAAAGATAATACCCCTTTGTTAAATAAACTAATTTTTTTAGTATTTTTTAGCTAATTGGTTTAGCGGGGGTTATTTTGTATCGGTCCAATAAATGTAGAATAAGGTTTTTACAAACCAAAGCTGTATTTATGCGCAATTTGTTTTACAAAACGCAAAGTGCTGATTATCAATATGTATTGGTCATATCGGAATCTACGCAAATAATATAATGGGCCTTATTTAGGTTTTCGGCCTCCAAATTATGGATGTTTTTTTGGCTAACCGTGGTGATGGTTCTAATTTTTAGCAAAGGGTTTGTTTTTGCTAAATACCAACCAATCCCCTCGTAGTTTTCGGAGTGATAAGACCCGTTGTAATGGATAAATAGGCTACCGGGCACCTTTGTGGTTAATATAAAATGTGCCATTGTTGCGTCTTTGCTGGCTTGTGCTTTTGGTAAATTTTCTCCACCATGACCACCCATCATCGCAATCATGTTTTTATACCCTGGAAGTTCTGAATCATACGCAATAGGAAGTGGTGCGATCCAAGATTTTTCCTGCGCCGTTAAACTATCCAGTGCTGTAAATCCTTTTTTAGAAACCAGTGATGCGTATTTACGTGGAATATTGGTGGCTGTAAATGGAATATTATTTTCTTTAGCAAAATTTACAAGTGGCGCATAATCGGTAGGATAGTTTTTCCATAAACGCGCAGATGAATCGAGCCCTTTCGCGGTTATTTTTCCTTGCAAATAATTATTTAATTGTGGTTGATTATCCTGCTCAAACATTTCTGCGCCAAGGGTTAATTTTCTTTTTTCAAATAAATCTTTGGTAACTGTTAATTGTAGCCAGTGTGCAATGGCGTTGTTATGGTATTCACCAAAAAGCACAATATCATTTTGGGCTAATACACGAATCATTTTTTTATAGCTTACTTTTTTGCCTTTGCTATCATATAAAACAAATGGTGTTTTTTTCTGCGCAAAAACACCTACAACAAAAAATAATAAAGTAACTAAAACAATTAATTTTTTCATATTATTTTGTTATTTACCAGCTTATACCATAATCTTCACCGTTGTTAGAGCTGCCACCCCAGAGGCTTCCGTGCTTCCAATCAAAAAATATAGCATTGATAGGGCCACTACTTCTTGGATCAAAACTTAATTTGTATCCCATGTTTTTTAATTCGTTTCTAACTTTTTCTGGGGTATTTGTATTCAGTGTTAAATTACCCGGTTTTGGTTTTCTATCGGCAATTTTATTTCCCCCTAGCGATAACCATAATTGATTGGAATTAATATTCGCTGCTTCTGCCGCTTGTTGTACGGTCATTCCAAATTCAACCATGTTTAAAAAAAACTGTAATAAATTTTGATCCTGTGTATCACCACCCTGCACCGCAAAAGATAAAAATGGTTTTCCATCTTTTAAAGCAAGACTTGGTGTTAATGTTACGCGCGGTCTTTTTCCAGGCGCCACAACATTAAATGGGTTTTGAATAGAATCTAAAACAAAAGATTGCATGCGCTGACTCATACCTACGCCCGTATTACCAGCAATACATGCAGGAATCCAACCACCACTTGGAGTAATAGAAACAACCCAACCACTTGTGTCTGCTGCTTCCACCGAAGTAGTACCCCTCCATAAGCGGTCCATGTATAATTCATTATTAAGGTCTTCGTTTTTAGCTATTTCCGAGCCGTCATGACTTGGTATTACCCCTGTTTTTCTAATAGATGTATCGTTACTATACAGCGCGGTTCTTTGTTGTAATAAATTTAAATAGGGGTTTTCTTTTCCTTCAAAAGGATAAGGATCACCCGGCGCTGTATTTGGATTATTAAAACCAGTAGGAATTTCTGAGGCCCTTTTTTTAGCGTAATCCTTACTCAGTAAGCCTTTTATAGGTATATGTTTAGAAAATAAAGGGTCGCCATAGTAAAAATCGCGGTCTGCAAAACTTAAATTCATTGCCTGGTATACGGTATGGATATAAGCCGGTGAATTATACCCCATTGATTTTAAGTCATAATTTTCTAGAATATTTAAGGCTTGTAACATACTAGGTCCTTGTGTCCAAGATTGTAGTTTATAAACATCAATACCTTTATAATTGATTTGTAAAGGTGTTTCAAGAATAGGTTTCCAATTGGCTAAATCTTTAAGTGTAATTAAACCACCTTGCTCTTGTGAACCGCGCACAAACTCCTCAGCAATATCTCCTTTGTAAAAACGGTCATACGCTGCATAAATAGCTTCCTTTCTAGATTTACCTTTTTTAAGTGCTAGTTTTTCTGCGTCTACTAATTTTTGTAAGGTAGTTAGTAAATCTTTTTGAATAAATATTTCACCTGCTTCTGGTGCTTCTCTTTTTTCTCCAAAGTGTGGTAGTAAAACTTTTTTACTGTACGGCCAATCTTTAATTCTTTGTTTACCGCGTTCAATACTATTTGCTGTTTGTGCATCAATTGGATAACCCGCAGCAAGTTGCATCGCTGGTTTTAAAACTTCTTCTAAACGCATCGTTCCATATTCTGCAAGCATCATACAAAGTCCACCTGGTGTACCTGGTGTTGTAGCTGCTAATGGACCGTATTCAGGGGGATAATTCATCCCTTTATTTTTGAAAAATTCTGGTGTTGCACCCGTAGGAGCCACGCCCATGGCGGATATTGCAATAACTTGTTTTGTTTTTGGATTGTAAATTAACGCTTGTGTTTCACCACCCCAACTTAATACATCCCACATCGTACAAGTGGCTGCTAGCATAGCACAGGCAGCATCTACAGCGTTTCCACCTTTGTTAAAAATAATAGAACCAGCTGTTGCAGCGAGTGGTTTACCAGTAATGGCCATCCAATTTTTTCCATGCAATGGAGGTTTTTGAGTAGGTTGCGCTTTTGCTGTGTAAGACAGTATCAAAAAAGCAAATACAAATTTTAATATTTTCATAAGATTGAAATTACAAGAAGCTATTGACTTTTTTGAATCTAATTTTTTAAAAAAATCTGTGTTAATAATTACCGTAATAATAGATTTAATACCTTTTTATTTAAATAAACTATTACTATTACGGGTGTTAATATCTTAATAACCTTCTTATACACATACTTATATTTTTAGTGTTAACGAGTTATACACTTTAATACACAGAATTATAAACAAATTTTAAGGATGTTTTATTGTTTTATAAACGGTTATTTACATTTTCAGCGAAGGTTATTAAATGATAAATATTTTAGTATCCACTAATTATATACTGTTAATTAACTGAGTGTAAAATGGGTTCATTTTACACCATCCCCCCTTTAAGCCACCAAAACCTATTAATTATTCTACTTCTTTCCACATAATTTTTGTAAAAATGGGTGGTTTTCCACCTAAAATACTACTTATTAACCCCTAGTTTGTGGATAGAAATAAGCGCGCAATACCTTATTTTTGCCCTCCGGTAAATTGCCGTTCATTTTATTTATTATAATTCGTTTTTATGTCTGTTATTCAAAGTATTCGTGACAGAGGCACGTGGATCATTTTTAGTATTATCGCTATTGCCTTAATTGCTTTTATATTACAAGATGGTGTTGGTAGAGGCGGAAGCGCTTTTTCTAATACAACAACCATTGGTGAGGTAAATGGCCAAAAATTAGAAAGAGTTGCTTTTGAAGAAAAACTTGCTATGCAAGAAAAAATGTACGCTAGCCAAGGTGCGCAAAGAGATCAACTCATTGGTTCTTTATGGAATCAAGAAGTAGACCGCTTATTAATTGAGGCGGAGTGTGCTAAACTTGGTTTACAAGTAACTGCAAAAGAATTATCCGATATTTTATTTTCAGAAAACTCTCCATTAAAACAAGAGTTTACAGATCCTGCTACTGGTTTGTTTAAAGTGGAAGATGCTAAAAAAGCATTTGCTCAAATTAAAAAAAGCAAGAACGCAGATCAAATTAAAATGATCAACCAGGTTTATATTCAACCTATTTTAGAACAAGCACTTCGTAATAAGTATAGTGTTTTACTTCAAAAATCTGCTTATGTTCCAAAGTGGATGGTTGAAAAACAAGCTTCTGATAACAATCAAATAGCTAGTGCATCAGTAGTTTTTGTTCCTTATGCAAGTATTGCTGATAGTACTATTAAGGTGACTGATAATGATATCGCTGCTTATGTTAAAGCACACGCTTCTGCATACAAAAAAGAAGAAGAAACTAGATCTATATCTTATGTTTCATTTAGCGCGATTCCAAGTAGTGCAGATAGCGCAGTTGTTTTAAACGAACTGTTAGCACAAAAGCAAGATTTTACTGCTGCAACAGATAATGCAGGCTTTTTAAATAGAGTAGGAAGTGATTTACCATACTACGACGGATATTTTAGTAAGAGTAGAATGCAACAGTCTAATAAAGACACCCTTGTTAAAATTCCTACGGGTACTGTGTATGGTCCTTATGTAGATGGTAATTCTTATGTGTTAGCTAAAATGGTAGGTGTTAAAAACTGGCCAGATAGCTCAAAGGTTCGTCATATTTTAATTGCTACGGTTGATCCACGTTCTGGTCAACAAATTAGACCAGATAGTCTTGCTAAAAAATTAGCTGACTCTATTAAGCTTGCTGTTGCTGGTGGTGCAGATTTTAATGCATTAGTTCAAAAATATTCTGATGATGCTGGAAGTAAAGCAAAAGCTGGCGTATACG
Source organism: Sediminibacterium sp. (assembly GCA_049418605.1). Classification (GTDB taxonomy): domain Bacteria; phylum Bacteroidota; class Bacteroidia; order Chitinophagales; family Chitinophagaceae; genus Sediminibacterium. The sequence continues at coordinate 25,192 of JBMSJE010000009.1, forward strand.
ACTATTTTGCACAAGGTCAAATGGTAGGTGCGTTTAATGATTTTTCTTTTGATAAACCAAAGGGTACTAAAGATGTTGTAAAGTCTGAATTTGGTTATCATTATACTGAGGTTTTAGATCAAAAGAATTTTGCACCTGCCTATAAAATTGCATACTTATCTAAAGCCGTTGTTGCTAGTGGCGAAACTGAAACAGCAGCTTCAACTGCTGCAGCTTCTTTTGTAGCAAGCAGCAAGTCTCAAAAAGAATTTGAGCAAAACGCACTTAAAAATAATTTGCAAATTTTAAACGGTGTTGACATCAAGAAAAATGATTTCACTATTACAGGCTTAGGAAAAAGTAGAGAAACTGTTCGTTGGGTATACGATAATAAAGTAGGTGCTATATCTGAGCCAACCCAAATTGGTGACGCGTATGTTGTTGCTATCATTACCTCAATTGGAGAGAAGGGAACAATGGGTGTGGCAGAAGCCAAACCTCTTGTAGAAGGATTAGTAAGAAATGAAATAAAGGCAAAGCAAATTATAGAATCTAAATTCAAGGGGTCATCGCTTGAAGATTTTGTAAAAAGTTCTGGTTTCCCAGCGCAACGTGTAGATAGTTTAAGTTTCGCTTCTCCATTTGTTCCAGGTGTTGGCGCAGAACCAAAAGTGGTTGGTGCTGCATTTAATAAATCACTCATTGGAAAAAACACTGCTGCCTTTGAAGGATCTGCTGGTGTATTTGCTGTTAGACCCGAAGCGATTAGCGCTGCTGCAACCATGCAAGATCCTGCTGCAATTACATCTGCTTTATTACAAGCCGTTCAATCAAATATATATAGAGGCTTTGAAGCGATCAAGAAGTCTGCAAAAATTACAGACAACCGCTCTACTTTCTATTAATAGAAAATCGTATTTAGCTAAAAGCCCCGGCCTTATTAGGTTCTGGGGCTTTTTTATTTGTAATAATGATGGTCTTCAATTTCCTTTCTAACGTTTTCGGGAACCAAATAACGTATTGTTTTTTGGTCTTTAATATTATCTCTAATACCTGTTGCAGAAATATTTAAAAGTGGTGCATTTAATATTGTAACGTTTGCGCCAAGTGTATCAACCGTTTCAAAGCCCGGACGCAGGTAAACATAAAAAGAATATTTTTTTAAAAGCAGGTCTGCGTTTTTCCAGCGTGAAATATTTTCATAACCATCGCTTCCCATGATGATGGCAAATTCGTGCTGCGGATATTTTTCCTCTAAATATATCAGCGTATCGATGGTATAGGAAGGGCGCGGTAATTTAAATTCTACATCTGAAGCCCTGAGTCTTGCTTCGTCGTTTTCTATGGCGAGGTTTACAAGGTGTAGCCTGTCATATTCATTTAATAAAGAGCCGGCCTGTTTAAATGGATTTTGTGGAGATACGACAAACCAAACCTGTTGTACATCTGTTCTGTTCACCACATGGCTCGCGATCATTAAATGACCGTGATGAACCGGGTTAAACGAACCAAAATACAGACCTATTTTCATCTAATTAATTGATAATCAGTGTTTTATAAATTAATTTTTGCCGGGGTTACAATTATACTATCTGCTTCACTCAAACGTAAACTTAAATGATATCCAGATACTTCGATAGAAATTGGATCACCAAGAGGTGCGACTTGAACCACTTTTACGGGTTCACCCGGTACGCAGCCCATTTCCAATAATTTGATATAAAGCTCATCTTTCTCAAATGAGTGAATGATCCCTGCCTCACCCGCTTCTAGTTCCGATAATTTTTTCATACACTTTTTTGTTAGTTGCGCTTCCTGCAAAGGTACCGCCCACAGCAAAGAAAATGTTACGAAATTTGGAGTTAAACTTAACTTGCACCCATGCAAAAAGTAAATTTTCAAAAGGCCGACTCCGCGCTTACCCTAACAAGTAAAACCGAACTAAAAGCATTTATTGAAACCTTATTTAAAAAGGAGAAGACCCCACTTGCTGCCATTAACTATATTTTTTGCTCCGACAAATACCTGTTGTCTATTAATCAGCAGTTCTTAAACCATGATTATTACACCGATATCATTACGTTTGGTCTTCATGATAAAGGAACACCGGTAGTAGCCGAGGTATATATTAGTACCGATAGGGTGAAGGAGAATGCTGCCACCCACGGCGTTACTTACACCAACGAAATGCTTCGCGTACTTTTTCATGGTGCCCTTCATTTATGTGGCTACAAGGATAAGCGTAAGTCAGATGTTCTTACCATGCGCGCCAAAGAAGATGCTTACTTAAAGCGTTATACTAAAAAGTAGGTTCCACGTGGAACGCGCAAATCAAGCGGGCACCCAAAGATGTTTCACGTGAAACACTCAAATTAAACCACCAGTACCTTGTTTTCTTTTTGATTGGATTATCTTTGCGTCCATGTTTCCAGATTATGATGTTATTGTTGTAGGTGCCGGACACGCAGGTTGTGAAGCCGCCGCGGCCGCCGCTAACCTAGGTAGTAAAGTGCTCCTAGTGACCATGAATATGCAAACCATTGCCCAAATGAGCTGTAACCCAGCCATTGGCGGTATTGCAAAAGGTCAGATTGTGCGCGAGATAGATGCGATGGGTGGATATACCGGACTGGTTACAGACGCAAGTACCATTCAATTTAGAATGCTCAATAGGAGCAAGGGGCCTGCTATGTGGAGCCCGCGCGCGCAAAATGACCGCATGCTTTTTGCGGCCAAGTGGAGAGAGATGCTAGAAGAAACACCCAACGTAGATTTTTACCAAGATACCGTGCAGGGGTTAATCATAAAAGACAATAGAGCGGGTGGTGTAATAACTGGTCTGGGTCATGAGATTAGATCTAAAACAGTAGTGGTTACCTCGGGTACCTTTTTAAATGGGATCATTCATATTGGAGAAAAACAATTTGGTGGAGGTCGTGTAGCAGAAAAAGCAGCAACGGGTATCACCGAGCAGTTGGTAGCGCTTGGAATGGAGAGTGATCGACTAAAAACAGGTACACCACCAAGGGTAGATGGCCGCAGTTTGGATTATTCTAAAATGGAGGAACAGGCTGGCGATGAGGAAGTTGTGGGTTTTTCATACAAAGAAGCGCCCCGTTTAAAGCCCGCCGATCAGCGCAGTTGCCATATTACCTATACCAATCAAAAAGTACACGACCTTTTAAGAACGGGCTTTGATAGAAGCCCAATGTTTCAGGGTAGAATTGAAGGCGTAGGCCCAAGGTATTGCCCAAGTATCGAAGATAAAATTAACCGCTTCGCGGAAAGAGATAGACACCAATTGTTTGTGGAGCCAGAAGGCTGGAATACCGTTGAAATATACGTAAATGGCTTTTCTACATCACTACCAGAAGAAGTTCAATACGAAGCTCTTCGTAGTGTTCCTGGCTTTGAAAACTGTCGTTTTTTTAGACCCGGCTACGCCATTGAGTACGATTATTTTCAGCCTACACAATTAAAATATTCACTCGAAACCAAGCTCATCGAAAACCTGTTTTTTGCCGGACAAATAAACGGCACAACAGGCTACGAAGAAGCCGCCTGCCAAGGACTTATGGCCGGAATTAATGCACACCAAAAGGCGCGCGAATTGGACCCGGTTATTTTAAAAAGAAGTGAAGCCTATATTGGCGTACTCATTGACGATTTAGTGGGCAAAGGAACCGAAGAGCCGTACCGTATGTTTACGAGTCGCGCAGAGTTTAGAACGCTTCTAAGACAAGACAACGCGGATTTACGTTTAACCCCCCTAAGCTACCAATTAGGTCTTGCCAAACAAGACAGAATGGAGGCTGTGGACGCGAAAAAAAATAGCGTAGAAGCGGTAAAAAATTTACTGAACACCTATAGCATTGAACCTTCGGAAATTGAAACATATTTTAATCAAGTAGCGTCTGCTTCTATTACTGAAAAACAAAAAGCTTCAAAAATACTACTGCGCCCAAACGTAGACCTGGTGGGCCTTTCAGCAGCTATGCCCCGTTTAAAAGAAGCACTTGCAGGGTTTCATCCGCAAATATTAGAGCAAGCAGAAATTCAAATTAAATACGAGCGTTATATAGAGAAGGAACAAGAAATTGCAACCCGAATGTTGCAAATGGAAAACCACATCATTCCTGAAAACTTTAACTACGATGGTATGGCCGCACTCTCTAACGAGGCCATGCAAAAATTCAAGAAAATTAGACCAAGTACCCTTGGCCAAGCAAGTAGAATTAGCGGCGTTAATCCAAGCGATATTCAAATACTCATGGTTTATATGGGCAGATAGGCCCACTCAAATAATTGCGTCAATAGGATATAGGTTTTTTATGTACATTCATAAGCTAAACCACCTACTTGAAAAAACTATTACAAGCCACAATTGCCGTAGCAGGAATTTTCCTGTTTACTGCTTGCGCAAACAATAACAACGCGCCAACACTCGCCCAATTTTTAGGACCCAAAGATTCTGGTGTTCAACTAGCCGGTATCAAAATGATCCCCATCAAAACACCCGTGGGAACCTTTAAAGTTTGGACTAAATCTATTGGTAATTCTGAGCGTGTAAAAGTATTGCTTCTACATGGTGGACCTGCCATGACCCACGAATACATGGAGTGCTTCGAAAGTTTTTTACCAGCACAGGGATATGAAATTATTGAGTACGATCAGTTGGGTTCTTATTATAGCGATCAACCTAAAGACAGTTCACTTTGGACCATTGACCGTTTTGTAGATGAAGTAGAACAGGTGCGTGTGGCACTCAATTTAACCAAAGACAATTTTTATATTATTGGAAACTCATGGGGCAGCATGCTAGCCATGGAATACGCATTCAAATACCAACAGCATATAAAAGGTATGGTGATTGGAAATATGATGTCAAGCATTCCTGATTATGCAAATTATAACAAAGTGCTCCGTAAAGAAATGCGCCCTTCACTCGTAGACTCTTTACAAAACTATGAAGCAAAGGGAATGTATAAAGATCCAACCTATACTTCTTTGGTGTTTAGTGAATTTTATACCAAGCACCTTTGCCGATTACCAGAGTGGCCCAACTCTGTAATGCGCTCACTACAACATGTAAATGAAGAAATTTATGTGATGATGCAAGGACATTCAGAATTTACAGTGAGTGGACGTCTTGTAAATTGGGACCGCAAAAAAGACCTAGCGTCTATTAAAGTACCAACACTAACCATTGGTGCAAAATATGATACGATGGATCCAGAACACATGAAATGGATGAGCACACAATTTCCCAATGGTCAATATTTATATTGTCCAAACGGAAGCCACCTTGCTATGTGGGATGATCAAAAAATTTATATGGATGGCGTTATTAATTTTATAAAATCTGTAGACCAAGGAAAAACAAAATAAAACAACAAGTATGAAAAAAATCTGCCTGATGTTTGTTGGGTTACTGCTATTAAGTTTTGTGCAGGCTCAAGAAACTTTTCAAGTAAATGGCGTTGGCGATAAGCGCGACGGCTGTTACGCATTTACAAATGCAACCATTGTAAAAGATGCGCAAACCACCATTAAAAATGCAACGCTCGTTATTAGAGACGGAAAAATTGTTGCAGTAGGTGAAGGTGTTGCCGTTCCAGCAGACGCTGTGGTGGTAGACTGTAAAGACAAATTTATTTATCCTTCTTTTATTGATGCCTATACCGATTATGGTATGCCACAACAACAACGCGCGCAAGCAGCATTTAGTTTTGGAGGACCTAGTCAGTTAACCAACAACCAAAAAGGTGCGTATGGTTGGAACCAAGCATTAAAATCTGATGTAGAAGGTCACAAGCTTTTTTCTGTAGATGAGGCGAGAGCAAAATCATTTAGAGAAACAGGATTTGGTACCGTGCTTACACACCAAAAAGATGGTATTGTTAGAGGAACCGGAGCCGTAGTTGCATTAGCAGATAGCAAAGACAACTTTGTAGTAATAAAAGAAAAAGCCGCGTCCTTACTTTCATTTAATAAAGGAACCTCTTCTCAAACCTATCCAAGTTCATTGATGGGTTCTATTGCTTTACTTCGTCAAACTTATTTAGACGCTGCTTGGTATAAGAACAACCCGGCTGCAACAGGTTTACAAGGTGATGGCGTAAATATTACCCTTCAATCATTTAATGCAAATGCGGGTCTTCCTCAAATTTTTGATCCTGCCGATAGAGGCGCTGGTGATGTTTGGGGTGTAATGCGCGCAGACCGTGTAGGTGATGAATTTGGCGTACAATACATTATTAAAGCAACCGGAAAAGAATACCAAAGAATTAAAGAAGTGGCCGCTACCAAAGCGCCACTGATTGTAAACTTAAATTTCCCTGTGGCCATGGATGTAGAAGATCCTGCTGATGCAAGACTTGTTTCATTACAAGATATGAAGCACTGGGAACTAGCACCAACAAACCCTGGTGCTATTGAAAAAGCGGGCATTCCTTTTTGCCTAACAAGTGCTGATTTAAGAGATGCTAAATCATTTTTAGCGAGCGTAAGAAAAGCCATTGAAAACGGTTTATCAGAAAAAGCAGCCATAGACGCGCTTACAAAAACACCTGCAACATGGTTTGGTGTATATGATAAAGTGGGAAGCATAGAGGCCGGAAAATTAGCCAACTTCATTGTTACAACAGGTCCCGTGTTTGCAGAAAAAACAACTTTATTACAAAACTGGGTGCTCGGAGAAAAGCACGCTGTTAACGAATCTGCGTGGACAAGCGTGAATGGAAATTATTCCCTCACTTTAAATACACCAACACCTCAAACATTTGCTTTCGAAATTAAAAGTAACAATAGCGCAACAGTCATCGCAAAAGACACCGTTGCTGCAACATTTAGTTACGATGGTAAAGTAGTTAAGTTTTCTTTCGCTCCAGAAAAGCGATCTCGCAACAATATTAGATTTACTGGTTTTAACACAGGTAAAACTTTTAACGGAACAGCGCAGGACGCAGAGGGAAATAATTTTACTTGGACTGCCGTGTATGCTTCTGCATCTAAGCCTGACACCGCATCTAATGCTGGTGGCCGCGGCCGTATGGGTGCGGGTGGTAATGGCGGGGGAGCTGGTGCTGGCAAAATGGGAAAAGTTACTTTTCCGATGATGGGCTTTGGCGTAGATTCTTTAACAGCTAATACGCAGGCTTATTTAATTAAAAATGCAACGGTTTGGACTTCAGAAAAAGAAGGTATTTTACAACAAACAGATGTGCTTGTTAAAAACGGTAAGATTGCCAAAGTGGGCAAAAACTTATCGGACGCAAATGCGAAAGTTATTGATGGTACCGGCAAACATGTAACAGCGGGTATTATTGATGAGCACTCACATATTGCATCTGCTTCTACCAACGAAGGTGGACAAAGCGTAACATCTGAAGTACGTATTCAAGACAATATCAATCCAGACGATATCAATATTTACCGTCAATTAAGTGGTGGTGTTACAACCTCTCACATTTTACACGGTTCTGCAAATACCATTGGTGGTCAAACGCAGTTAATTAAATTAAGATGGGGTGCAGATGATGAGGGCTTATTATTTAAAGGCGCCGATCCATTTATCAAATTTGCATTAGGAGAAAACGTAAAACGTACGTCTTCTACACAAGGTAACAACCGTTACCCAGATACGAGAATGGGCGTAGAACAAGTGTTAAACGACGCGTTTGCAAGAGCAAAAGCATATGAAGCAGCACTTGCAAAAAATCCAGCTACTAGACGCGATCTAGAATTAGATGCGCTTGTAGAAATCATGAACAAAAAGCGTTTCATTACTTGTCACTCTTATGTGCAAAGTGAAATTACAGCGACCATGCGTATTGCAGAAAAATATGGTTTTAAAATAAACACATTCACGCACATTTTAGAAGGTTATAAAGTAGCTGATAAAATGAAAGCACACGGTGTAGCAGCATCAACGTTTTCTGATTGGTGGGCGTATAAAGTGGAGGTTACAGATGCCATCCCTTACAACGCTGCTATTATGACAAAAGTGGGTTTAAATGTTGCGATCAATTCTGATGATGCAGAAATGGCGCGTCGCTTAAATCAAGAAGCTGCAAAGAGCGTAAAATATGGTGGCCTATCAGAAGAGGAAGCTATTAAAATGGTAACCATCAACCCGGCTAAAATGTTGCACGTTGATGGTAAAGTAGGAAGTATTAAAGCGGGTAAAGATGCTGACCTGGTAGTGTGGAGCGATAATCCACTAAGTATTTATGCGAAAGCAGAAAAAACAATGGTGGATGGTATTATTTATTTTGACCGCGAAAAAGATGCACAAATGCGCAAGCAAGTGCAAGCAGAACGTAGCCGCTTAGTGGCTAAAATGGCGGGCGAAAAAAGAGCGGGAAGACCAACCGTACCAGCAGCTCCAAGCTTCAAGGAAGTACATATTTGCAACGACCACTCACATAAATTAGGTATGCTTGAAATAGAAGGTGAAGAAGAAGCAAACCAAAACGATAACAAATAAATTGTAGCGACATGAAAAAAATAATAGTTACACTTGGCGCGCTCGTATCATTCACTGCTGCAGTATTTGCACAAGATGATGTTTACCCAGCCGCAAAACAAAGTAAAAAAACAGCCATTGTTGGTGCCACTGTGCACGTAGGCAATGGACAAGTCATAGAAAACGGAACCGTTGTATTTGACAACGGAAAAATCGTTTATGCTGGCGATGCAGCCGCTGCGCCAAAAGCCGAAAACACTATTGATGCAAAAGGCAAGCAGGTATATCCAGGCTTAATTTTACCATCTTCTAATTTAGGTTTACAAGAAATATCTGGCGTTAGAGGAAGCACCGATATCAATGAAATAGGTGAGTTTAATCCAAGCGTTCGTAGCATTGCAGCATATAAAGCAGAGTCTATAATTGTTAACACCCTTAGACTTAATGGAATTTTACTCGCACACACCGTGCCAGGTGGTCAGCTCATTGCTGGTCAATCTTCGGTGGTACAATTAGATGCATGGAACTACGAAGACGCAGCGTATAAAACAGACATGGGTATGCATTTTTACATGCCTAGCTTGTTATCAAGAGGTGGTGGACGTGGTTTTGGAGGCGGTAGAGGCTTTGGTGGCGCTGCTCCAGCGGGCGATCCTATAAAAGAGGCGCTTGATAAAATTGAAAGTGTAAAAGCAATTTTTAGAGAAGCGAAAGCCTATCATCAAAAAGGTGCCGACAAACAAATCAATTTAAAATTAGAAGCAACCAAAGGTTTATTTGACCATACTCAAAAATTATTTGTGCATTGTGATCAGGTAAAACAAATGATTGTAGCCATCGATTTTGTAAAAGAATTTGGTTTTGACGTTGTACTTATTGGTGCTAGCGAAAGTTGGCAAATTGCTGATCTTTTAAAAGCCAATAACATTGCTGTTATTTTAACACAAGAACATAGTTTACCAACTAGCGATGATGATGATGTTGATCAGCCATACAAAGCAGCTAGCGTTTTACAAAAAGCGGGCGTATTGTTTTGTTTAAATGATGACGATCCTCAAAACCGCGGTAGAAACCTGATGTTTAACGCTGGAACCGCTGCTGCATATGGTTTAGGTAAAGAAGGTGCCCTTCAAGCCATTACCTTAAATGCTGCTAAAATTTTAGGCGTAGCAGACAAAACAGGTACCCTCGAAGTAGGTAAAGACGCTAACATTGTTATCAGCGAAGGCGATATTTTAGATATGAAATCTAGTATTGTTACGGATGCATTTATACAAGGCCGCGCGGTTGCTATTACAAGCAAACACAAGCAGTTGTATGAGCGTTACAAACATAAATACGAGATTAAATAAACCACTTAATAGCTAATCAAAACCCCGGCAATTCGCCGGGGTTTTTTGTAACTTTACACCATGGCTAAAAAACTTTTTTTGTTGGATGCGCTCGCCCTTATTTATAGAGCGTATTATGGACTCATCAGAAACCCGCGCATTACTTCTAAAGGCAAAAACACCAACGCTCAATTTGGTTTTACCAATACCTTAATAGATTTAATCAACAAAGAAAAGCCAACGCATATTGCCGTGTGTTTTGATACCCACGCACCCACCGAGCGCCACACAGACTTTACAGAATACAAAGCCAATAGACAAGAAGCCCCCGAAGATTTAATTGAATCCATCCCTGAAATTCAGCGCATTATTAGGGCTTTTAATATTCCTGTAATGGAGCTTGATGGTTATGAGGCCGATGACGTTATTGGCACCCTTGCCTGGCAGGCAGCAGATAAGGGTTACGAAGTATACATGGTTACGCCCGACAAAGACTATGGGCAGCTATTAATTCATCCAGGCGTATATATCTACAAGCCTCCGTTTATGGGGAATGCCGCAGAAATTTTGGACGCGCAAAAAATTTGTGAAAAGTGGGATATCGCCCGTGTAGAGCAGGTGGTAGATATGTTAGGACTGATGGGTGACGCAGTAGATAATATTCCAGGCATTATGGGTGTGGGAGAAAAAACCGCAGCCAAACTTTTAAAAGAATACGACACCCTCGAAAATGTATTAGCCAATGTGCACAACATTAAAGGTGCTATGGGTGAAAAAATTAGAAAAGGTGTAGACGACGCGATCATGAGTAAGAAGCTCGCAAAAATTATCACCGATGTGCCTGTAGAATTTCATGAAGAAGATTTTGCGCTCTCTCCTATTAACAAAGAAGCGCTCGCCGAAATATTTGTTGAACTAGAATTTAAAACACTTGGCAAAAGAATTTTAGGCGACGACTTTAACGCCTATATGCCTGCACCAGAAGGTGTTCAAACAGATTTATTTGGAAATGAAGTAGTAGCGCCTGTTGGTAAAAAAACCAGCGCATCAAACACTAGCGCTCAAGGCGTTAACGCTGCGCCTAGCGGGGGTTCTATGGAAGCCGCAGAAGCTGTGGGTAACGCCGGACAAGAAGCAGAACAGCGTGGACTTGTTGCAGATAAAAATATTAACAACACGGTGCACGAATATATTTGTGTAGAAGGTGATGCAGCGCTCATAGCGCTTGCACAAAAATTAGCAAACGCAAAAGAAATTTGTTTTGATACAGAAACCACGGGAACCGATGCCAACAACGTAGAACTGGTTGGTTTTAGTTTTTCAGAAAAAGCAGGACAAGGTTATTATATTCCCTGCCCACCTGATGAAGCCGGTATTAAAAAAACACTTTCTTATTTTGAAAAAGTATTTTCTAATCCAGCACTTGTTTTAATTGGACAAAATATAAAATACGATTTACTCGTATTAAAATGGTATGGTGTTGTTCCGGCCACACAAATTTTTGATACCATGCTTGCGCATTATGTAATTGAGCCAGAAGGCAGGCGCAGTATGGATTTACTGAGTGCACAATATTTAGGATACGAGCCCGTACACATCGAAGCGCTCATTGGTAAGAAAGGAAAAAACCAAGGCACTATGCGTGATGTTGCACTCGAGCAACTTACGCAGTATGCCGCCGAAGATGCAGACATTACACTTCAACTGAAACATGTTTTTGTTCCTTTGTTAAAAGAAAAAGAAGTAGAGCGTGTTTTTGAAAGCGTAGAAAATCCACTTGTACGCGTACTCACCGATATGGAATTTGAGGGCGTAAAAATTGACAATAACTTTTTAAACGAATACAGTAAACTTTTAGAAGTAGACGCCAAGCAGTTTGAAGAAAACGTGTATGCACAAGCGGGCGTTCGATTTAATCTCGCTTCACCAAAACAATTAGGCGAAGTTTTATTTGATAAATTAAAACTTGATCCAAAAGCTAAAAAAACAAAAACGGGTCAGTACGCAACCGGCGAAGACGTGCTTGTAAAACTATCCAATCAACATAAAATTGTAGATGACATTTTAGGATTTAGAGAGCTTACGAAATTAAAATCTACCTATGTAGATGCGCTTCCGCTCATGATTAACCCTAAAACAGGACGCGTGCACACTAGTTATGCGCAGGCGGTGGCGGTAACTGGTCGTTTAAGTAGTACCAACCCCAACCTTCAAAATATTCCTATCCGAACAGCGCGCGGTCGAGAAATTAGAAAAGCCTTTATTCCACGTGAGCCGGGCCGAATTCTTATGAGTGCCGACTATTCTCAAATAGAACTGCGCATTGTGGCCGCTATTAGTGCTGATCCTAATATGTGTGCGGCTTTTAAAGCTGGCATTGATATCCATACCGCTACCGCTGCCAAAGTGTACGGCGTAGATGTAGCTGATGTAACCAAAGAAATGCGTTATAAAGCCAAGAGCGTCAACTTTGGAATCATTTACGGACAAGGTGCCTTTGGGCTTGCCGATAATTTGGGTATTTCAAGAACAGAGGCCAAAGAAATCATTGACAACTATAAAAAAGAGTTTCCAAACATTCAGGAGTACATGGATGTGCAGGTGGCACTTGCCAAAGAAAAGGGTTATGTAGAAACCCTGATGGGCCGTAAGCGTTGGTTAAAAGACATTAATAGCAGCAATTTTACGGTGCGCGGTTTTGCAGAGCGAAACGCCATCAACTCTCCTATTCAGGGCACGGCCGCAGATATGATTAAGTTGGCCATGATAAAAGTGCACGCACAAATGGGTTCCGGAAACTGGCAGTCTAAAATGATTTTACAAGTGCACGATGAACTTGTGTTTGACGCGGTCCCGGAAGAGGCGGATGCATTAGAAAACTTAATAATAGAGTGTATGACAACCGCTTTACCTTTGCCCAACGGCGTACCGGTAGAAGCAGAAGTAGGCCGCGGTAATAACTGGCTAGAAGCACATTAAAATACCAAGATGGAACAGTTACTTTCTTTGCGCTGGGATATTGTACCAGAAGCGTTTATGAAAATTGGATCTCGCTATTTTTTGGCGGCATCGGTGGCGTTCTTGATTTTTTATATCTTATTCAAACAAAAGCTTTCGTATAAAAAAATTCAAAAGCGTTTTCCAAAAGTCCCAGACTATTTGCGTGAAGCAGGGTTTTCATTAAGCACCATGCTTATTTTTAGTT
>JBMSJE010000010.1:0-36192 GCA_049418605.1 Sediminibacterium sp.
AAATAAAAGCAGAAGGCGTTTTGCCTTTGTATTATCATGATGATGTTACGGTATGCGAAGGCGTACTTCGTGCATTATACAACGGCGGCGTTAGATGTGTTGAGTTTACCAATAGAGGCCCCCAAGCGCTAGCAAATTTTACCCATTTGGTTTCTTTAAAATCATCAATGCCTGGTTTGATACTGGGTATAGGTACCATTAAAACGCCACAGGATGCTAGCGCATATATTGATGCTGGCGCCGATTTTTTAATAAGTCCTTGTTTTGATGCAAGTGTTGCAGATGTTGCATACATGCACAAAGTTTTATGGATACCAGGTTGTATGACGCCTACCGAAATTCATGTAGCGCAAAAATCGGGTGCTACACTCGTAAAACTTTTTCCGGGCAATGTGTTGGGTCCTGGTTTTGTAGACGCCGTTAAAACTTTATTTGCGGGCGTTGAATTTTTAGTTACTGGTGGCGTAGAACCTACAACACAAAATATAAGTGCTTGGTTTAAGGCAGGTGTTGTAGGTGTGGGGCTTGGTAGTAAGCTTATAACCAAAGAAATACTTGCTAATAAAAATTTTGAACAATTAGAGGCGCAAACAAAGGAATTACTAGCGCTTGTTAAGGCTATAAGATAATTACGATTTAAAGGATTGCTATATGAAACCAAAAATTGGACGTTACCGCTGGACTATTTGTAGTTTGGTGTTTTTTGCTACTACTATTAACTATTTAGATAGAGCGGTTATTAGTTTATTAAAATCAACCTTAACTACTGAACTTAAATGGGATGACGCCGATTATACAAATGTAGAAATCGCATTTAAAGTTTCTTATGCAATTGGTTTATTATTAGCTGGTAGATTTATTGATAAAGTGGGTACTAAAAAGGGATATGCATGGGCAACCGGACTTTGGAGTTTATCTGCCGTTTTACACGCTGCTGCTAAAAGCGTGTTTGGATTTTCGGTGGCACGTGCAGCCCTTGGCGTTACTGAAGCTGGTAATTTTCCAGCGGCCATTAAAACAGTTGCAGAATGGTTTCCACGCAAAGAGCGTGCTTTAGCTACTGGACTATTTAATTCGGGTGCAAATATTGGAGCTATTGTGGCACCCTTAACTGTTCCATTTATTGCAGCAGCCTATGGATGGCAGTGGGCATTTATTGCCACAGGTTTACTAGGTTTTGTTTGGTTGTATTTTTGGAATAAGCATTATTACAAACCATCGAAACATCCAAAATTATCTACCGCAGAGCTTGCTTATATTAACAGTGACGCAGATGCGATTGCAGAAGGCGATGCACTGAACACAAAATCTTTTAGCTGGGCTGCATTGTTAAAATACAAGCAAACATGGGCGTTTGCCATAGGCAAGTTATTAACCGATCCTATCTGGTGGTTTTATCTTTTCTGGTTACCTGATTTTTTAGAAAGTCAATACCATATTAAAGGGACCGCCATTGCACTCCCAGTTGCTGCAGTATATACCATGTCTGCGGTGGGCAGTATTTTTGGCGGCTGGTTACCAATGTATTTAATTAAAAATAATTGGCCTGTATTTAAGGCGCGTAAGTCTTCTATGTTGATGTATGCATTTTTAGTACTACCTATTTTGTTTGCGCAAGTTTTAGGTGGAATGAATATGTGGTTGGCTGTATTTGTAATTGGAATAGCAGCTGCAGCGCATCAGGCATGGAGTGCTAATATATTTACAACAGTGAGTGATATGTTTCCAAAGCGTGCCGTAGGCTCTGTAACCGGCATAGGTGGTATGTTTGGTGCTATTGGTGGTATTTTACTTTCTATGGCCGTACAAAAGAATTTATTTGTGCATTACCGTTCTATAGGACAAATTGAAACGGCCTATTATATTATGTTTATTGTTTGTGGATCTGCCTATTTATTAGCATGGGTAATAATGCACTTATTGGTTCCTAAAGTAAATGTTATTGCTGCCGAAGATTTAGAATAAGATAGTATATGTCTGAGCAACCCAAAATGATACAAACAATGCGTTGGTATGGCCCCAACGACCCAGTAAGTTTATGGGATATTAGACAGGCGGGCTGTTCTGGCGTGGTATCTGCGCTTCATCAAATTCCAAATGGAAAGGTGTGGCCTATTGAGGCTATTCAGGAAAGAAAACAAATTATTGAAGCTGCCGGACTTACATGGGATGTTGTAGAAAGTGTTCCCGTGCATGAAGCAATCAAAACACAAAGTCAAGGTTTTAAAGAGTACATTGATAATTACAAACAAACGATTCTAAATTTAAGTAGTTGTGGCATTAACATTGTGACGTATAATTTTATGCCAGTAATGGATTGGACGCGTACCAATTTAAAATATGAAATGCCCGACAAGTCGTTGGCGCTCTTGTATGAAAAAGCTGCCGTGGTTGCATTTGATGTATTTATATTAGAAAGAAAAAACGCTGCTAATGATTATACACCCGCCGAAATTGAAGCAGCCACAATAAGGTTTAACGGCATGACCGATGCCCAAAAACTACAATTGCAACATAATATGATTAAAGGGCTTCCGGGTAGTGAAGAAAGTTTTACCATGGAAGCATTTAGAAATGCACTTGCTGCGTATGATGGAATTGATGCAGCTAAACTTCGCGCACATTTAATTTATTTTTTAGACCATATTATACCAGTTGGTGAATCTTGTGGTGTTAAAATGGTGATTCATCCAGATGATCCGCCATATTCTATTTTAGGACTTCCTAGAGTGGTAAGTACGGCGTCTGATATACAGGCGTTGTTTAGTGCCGTCCCTTCTTTATATAATGGTCTGTGTTTTTGTACAGGTTCTTTTGGAGTTAGGCCGGACAATGACCTTCCGGCGATGGTGAGTAATTTTGGTGATCGCATTAATTTTATTCATTTGCGCAGTACCAAAAGAAATGCAGCTGGCGATTTTTATGAAGACAATCACTTAGAAGGTGACGTTGATATGTACCGTGTTGTTAAAGAAATTATTGAAGTGATGCGCGCGCGCAATACCGCGATCCCCATGCGTCCAGATCATGGCCATCAAATGCTTGATGATTTAAAAAAAGAAACCAATCCGGGCTATTCTGCCATTGGAAGACTTAGAGGCCTTGCCGAACTCAGGGGTTTAGAAATGGGGATTCTTAAGAGTTTGTATTATTGATAAACCTTTTTGAGCGCTGTATTTTCCGGTTACTACTTTTTGTTGTTGCAAGTGCACTCTAAAATCAACGTTCCAGTTTGTAGGCCAGGCAGGTAGCCAATTTGTTTGATCAACTTCCGATTGTACTAGCATATTTTGAAGTGCGCGCATGTTAACAGTGCCATGGTCTTGATCCGGCACCCAGTCATAATTGGGTCCCCAAAAGGCAGGGAATCTACTGCCACTGTGTTTAATGGTAAAATTATGAACTACCATTTCTTTGGCTTCTTTTGTAAGCCCTAGGTAAGCAGCAAAAATGGGATCTTGTTGCCAACCGCTGAATTCATTGTTAGCTCTATTGTTAAACGCTACAATGGCTTCCTCTATTTTTTGTTTACCAACACCTCTTAGCCTGAAAGGGAATACGGCATAGAGTTCTGGCTTTTCTAAATTGGTTCGGGGTCCTAAATTATAACCAGGCGCTAAGGCAGTTTGTCCTTTAATTGTTTGTGTAGGAAGCGCAGGTAAACTCGCGTACAATTCTTTTGTAATTTTTATAAATGAGGGGTCTTTTATCATTGATTGATTGGCAATTAAGCCGCTCAGTACACGGGTTAATCCAGCTATTTCTGGTAATGGATTTACGACACCTTCAAAAAAAGATTCGAGCGCTTGAGCAGGTTCAATTACAATTTGATTTGAAGTATTTCTTTTGTAGTGTGCGTTATAAAACCAAATAATTTCTTTTATAAATGGAAGATGTTCTTTAGTAAATGTTTGTTGGTCTTTTGTAAATGAGTAATAGTCGAGCATAAGGTTAGATAATTCCAAACTACCTTCCCATAAATACCGGATGTACATATTTTCAGAAACGCCGTCTGCTAAATTTTTTCTATTCCATCCGTAATTGTCATTGGCATACGTACCCCAGGGTGTCATGGTTTCAGGAAAGTAGGCTCCTTCATGGTTAAAATATTTTTGTGTTCTATATTTTGCTAATGGAAGTGCCGATGTGTACATCTTAAATAGCGGTTTGATAAGTTCAAAGTCGCCACTGTATAGCATTGAATAATAGGGGAGTCTGGTGTTCTGAAACCAGTAATTAGCGCCCCAGTCTCTAAAATCTGCGTCATAGCCGGTCAAGTTTCTTTTTCCCATGCTCTCATCTACATCTACCGTGAAAATGGAGCCATTAAATTTAATAGGAAGTCCACCTCTGCCGGCGCAGGCATTCATATATCGCTGTAATTGATAGCCCTGTGTTACTGCAAAAGTTTCTTTTTGAGTTTGTTGGCTACTATCGCCTGGCGTAACAATCAAATAATGTTTGTTCCAAAAATTGTTCCAACATTTTTTGTGAGCGATAAATCTTTGGGCAGAAGGTTGCTCCGTTGTTTTATGATGAAATGTTATTGCTTCTTTTTTCCATTCTAATATATTAGCTGTTTGCTTTTTTAGTACCGTAATATTTATTTCAAAATCTTTTTGTGTGGGTTTGCTGACCTGCTCTTTAGCACTCACTACGGCACCAAAATTTTGATACAGCAGTGGATCTTTGCCTATTTCATTAAACTTTGTTAAGTTTTGGATGTCTAAGGTAGACTGCCAAATCGATGATTTATTTTGGTGAACCCAAATAAGTGTTTTTGTATTTTCAAGAACCGTATCTCTTTCTCTTAATAGTGGAAATGGCGCGCTAATCATTCCGTAGGCACTTCTTTTTTCTCCGCCTAATAGGGTGTCTGTTTTATTTCGCCATAGTGCATTTTTAATGTTGAGTGATACACCTGTGCTAGCTTTTCCTATTATTGTAATAGCCGGGTTATTAGCGTCTGCAAAAATGCTGATAGTAATGCTTTGCTTTTGCTGGTTTGTGGCTGTAATAAAAATGCAGCCTTTTTCTATGTCGAGTGTTTGTGTAAAAGAAGCGCCATTTAAAATGGCTGGTGTGGTAGCTATGTCAATTTTCCCAATTTTTAGTAGGCGACCAATTTCGGAGTAAGCATCTGTTTTTGAAATGTACAATTGTAACAGACCACTACTGTCTACCCATACGTTGGCGCCAATATCGCCATTACCAATGGGCATAGAGCCGCTTGGCCCGCTACTTTGTGACTTCCAAATTACGTTGTATGGCGCAAGTTTCACTTGCGCCATACAACGCGCGCCAGGCGCAAAAAAACTTCCTGCCCCCAAAGCAATCCCAAATAAAAAACCAAGTTTTGTTTTTCTAAATAAATTTTTTAATTGCATGTGTATTAGTTTCTGTATTTGTCTTTATACAGCCCCATTCTTTCAAATGGGACAGGTTCAAAGCCTTTAATTATTTTAAATACTTCTGATGTTGGACGTAGTGTAAAGTTTTCATGTGCCATGTCTACAAATCCAGGGTCTGAAATAGACCTATAATTATCCCTTTCTGTAATAGTGGCATAGTTGCCACCAATTAATTTGGTAGGGCTTGTTGGTCCACCAATTATGAGGTTATCAGAAAACACGTTGCGGTTGGCGCGCATGGCTTTCCACTGATTGGTGCCCGGTATGGTATCTAAATATTCGAGTAGCCCAGGGTACTTGCTTGCATAGGGTTCCTCCTTATAAGCAATGCTTTTTGTAAGGCGGTTTCTGATGAGGCCGTTTTCGCCAAACATCGATTTTTCGGAACCTGCTGCCCAGGTGTAATAGTGTGCCGATATTTGAGCACTAGCATCTGTGGGTTCTATGATAATATTATTTTTCATGACAAGGTCCCAGCCGCTATTGGTAAATAAAATACCATGCTTGGTTTCCATTTTATAAAAAACATTTCCAAAAACAAATACATCGGCACTTGAGTCGTCACAATAAATACCCATATTCATACGGTTGGGGTTACCAATGTGGTGAAAATAATTGTAGCGCACAACATTGCCTCTGTCGCTAGGATCTCTTCCAATATACCATGGAGAGGTATCGTCCGAATTGAGTGTTACGTGATGAATGTTGTTGTATTCAAAAACGTGTTCATTGCCGTGTACAAAAATCCCTTGCCAATCTGAATTGTATATTTCACAGTGCCTAATTTTATTACCGCATCCGTCTACACTAATGCCCGACCAAATAAATTTATTTCTTCTATTAAAGTCGTGGACTTTACAATTTTCAACAATATTGTTTGCTTTTGTGAGGGTTCTTTTATCGCCTCCACTTAAATAAATACCACCGCTACCAGTGTTGTATACGTCGCAACTGATAATGGTTTGATTAAATCCTGCGTTTCTATTCCAGCTTGTGTTTTTATATAAATAATTTTGAAGGCTTCCAATAATACCAGAAGTAGGAATGCCATCAAAATCATCGATACTCATGTCTTTTTGTTTGGCCTCGGCACCTTGACCCATAAAAATGCCTGAGGTTCCAAGGTTTCTAACGGTGCAGCCTGCAATGGTGTTATTGCTGCCTCCTTCTAGGTAAATCCCCATGCCTCTTCCGGCTTCGATGGTAAAACCTTCAAGTGTTAGATGCTGGGCATTTGTAATTGATACGATGGGTGTTTCAAGTACCGAAACCGAAATGTTAGCAGTAGCAATATCACTATTGCCTTTACTATTAATTGGAGGCCATACATATAGCATACCGGTTTTTTTGTCAAGCCACCACTCGCCAGGGCTGTCAAGTTCTTCTAATATATTGTAGGCAATGTATTCTTGAAAGTCTCTACCATGCGCAATGCCATAAATGTGTGGACTGGCTAGTTTAATTTCTTTTTTTGTAGTATCTATGTTT
Organism: Sediminibacterium sp.; assembly: GCA_049418605.1. Classification (GTDB taxonomy): domain Bacteria; phylum Bacteroidota; class Bacteroidia; order Chitinophagales; family Chitinophagaceae; genus Sediminibacterium. The sequence goes on from JBMSJE010000010.1 coordinate 6,900, forward strand.
GCAATATTAATATAGTCGTCTGCAAAGCCGTAATTAAAAGTGCCTTGTATCCATATGTCTTTTTGGCCTATCCATTTTGATTGTCTGTTATCGGTGTAGTTAAATAAACCACCTCTATTTGATTTATCACCAATGCGGGGTACTGAACCTTTGTCTATTACTTTGCCAATTTTTACGGCGCCATTATTGGGGTAATGCGCTAGCAATAGTGGATCTTGGTTGTAATAAAGTTCTAGTGGCGCAGGAATAACGGGTTGGCCGTGTCCATAACTTTTGTGTTCTCCAAAATTGGTAATACCTAATTTGGTAAGAGAAACTTCAACAACATTTTCTGCTGCATTTTTTTCTAGCCTAGTAGTTATACTGGGGTTGGTTACTTTTTTAAATAGGCGGCCATTAATATTTTTTCCACCAGAGAGTATTACTTTGTTTTTTGCAAAGGCCTGCCATCTAACTTGGATTTTATCACTACCTGCATCCTGCTCGTTAAAAGAAAGCGATGATGATAATTCATAAGTGCCAGGCATCACCGTAACAACAATTTCTCCTGCAAAGCCTGGGTTGGCATTTTTAAAGTCTCTTACGAGGGCCTGTGCTTTTTGTAGGGTAGCTACCGGTTTTTGAGCAGTTCCTATATTACTATTGTGGCCTTTTGTAGAAACATAAATCTGCTGTGCAGCAAGCTGGTTAATTATAAGTAAAAAAGTGATGGTTTTAAGGAGTTGTTTCATGTGTGTATCTTATGTGTTAGGAGTCGCCAATTTCTCTACTATTTATTTTATATTGGGTAAAATTAATTGTTATGAACGCTACGCCAGATTCTATACAAGCAGCACTTGATGCAAATTATAGCGTAACACCCGCGCAGGTCAAGTATTTCACCGAAAATGGTTTTATAAAAATTAAAAACATTTTTGAGCCAGCAGTTATTGATTATATGAATATAGTAATTTCTAAAGAGGTAGACCGTTTAAATAACCAACAAATACCATTAGAAGAGCGTGATACGTATGGAAAGGCTTTTTTACAAATCATGAATTTGTGGACGCATACCACGGTTGTAAAAGATATTGTGTTTAGTAAAAGAATCGCCCAAATAGCGACAAGTTTAATGCAAACAAATGGTGTGCGCTTGTACCACGATCAAGCACTTTTTAAAGAACCTAAGGGAGGTCATACACCCTGGCATGCGGATCAATATTACTGGCCGCTCGATACAGAAAATACCGTTACCGCCTGGATACCGTTACAGGCAACACCGCTTAATTATGGCCCACTCGAGTTTAGTGCAGGCAGTAACAAGTTAACAGCTGGCAGAGACAAACAAATTAGTGACGAGAGTCAGGCTTTTTTAGAATCCGAATTAAAACATCACAAATTTGAACACGTGATTGAGCCCTTTGATGTAGGTGAAATAAGTTTTCATAGAGGGTGGTTGTATCACCGCGCTGGTCCCAATGTGTCTGGGAATATGCGTAAAGTAATGACAATGATATATATGGATAAAGACACGGTATTAAAAACGCCGGAAAATCACAATCAGCAAGCCGATTGGGATACCTGGTGCCCGGGCGCTACTGTTGGTCAAATTGTAAACACTCCATTAAATCCAGTTTTGTATGAAGCAGTGTAAGTATCTATTTTCTTTTTTGCTACTTATAGGTTTTAGAGCAGTAGCGCAGTTACCCATTATTCCTTACCCCAATAAAGTGGTAGAAGGTAAAGGTTTTTTCAAGCTTACAAAGCCAGCAGCTACTACAGCAAAAATTCTTATTGATGCTAGTACGCCTAATGTTGAATCTATGGAGGGTTACCATTTGTCTGTTACGCCAACTGCTATTAACATCACAGCAAAAACCAAAGTGGGCGCTTTTTATGGCATGCAAACACTTTTGCAATTAGAAGCGCAATCTAAAAATATTCCAGTACTTGAAATTGATGATGCACCAGCATTTGGTTATAGAGGCCTCATGTTAGACGTGGGTAGACATTTTATGCCGGTATCTTTTATCAAGCAACTACTGGATGTCATGGCCATGCAAAAAATGAACAATTTGCACCTCCATTTAACCGAAGATCAAGGATGGCGCATTGAAATAAAAAAGTATCCAAAATTAACGCGTGTAGGGTCGGTGCGCGGTGGTACATTAATAGGCAAGTATCCGGGTAAAGGCAATACCAACGCTGCCTACGGCGGCTTTTATACCCAGGCGCAATTAAAAGATTTGGTTGCTTATGCAGCGGCTAAACACATCAATATTATTCCTGAAATTGAAATGCCTGGTCATGCAAGTGCTGCCATTGCTGCTTATCCGGAGTTAAGTTGTTTTCCAAATGAGCCCACGCAGCTCACTAAAAACATGTATGCTGCTGCTACCGAAAATAAAATAAAAAAAGAGGGTGGTAAAATAGTGCAAGAAAGCTGGGGCGTATTTGATGATGTATTTGCACCTAGCGAGTACACTTTTAATTTTATTGAAAATGTATTGGATGAAGTGATGGATATATTTCCTTCAAGTTATATTCATATTGGTGGCGACGAGTGTCCAAAAACAGCATGGAAGCTTTCTAGTTTTTGTCAGGCACTCATGAAAGAAAAAGGTATCGCTGATGAGCATGCGTTACAGAGTTATTTTATTCAGCGGGTAGAAAAATATGTAAATAGTAAGGGTCGTAAAATTATTGGTTGGGATGAAATTTTAGAAGGCGGCCTTGCGCCCAATGCAACCGTTATGAGTTGGCAAGGAGAAGAAGGTGGTATTACAGCAGCCAAGCAGCAGCATGATGTAATTATGACACCGCAGGGCACTTGCTATTTAAATTTTTATCAGTCTTCTGACCCTCGAGACTCCATTGCTTTTGGTGGTTTCTTGCCCCTCGAAGCAGTGTATCATTACAACCCAATTCCTGCCGCACTCACCACGCAAGAAGCAGCTTATATAAAAGGGGTACAGGGTAATTTATGGACGGAGTACATTGCAAACAAAGATCTAGCCTCATTTATGTTGTATCCACGTGCCATGGCCATTGCCGAAAACGGATGGACAAAAATCAAAACAGGGTTTGATCATTTTACAAATCGTGTAACGTTGTGGCAGCCATTGTTAAAGCAAAAAGGGCTTCATTTTTCGGACCATTTATACAATGTACAAATTACAAGTAAGCCAATTGCTGGTGGCATCAACGTTTCGATAGGTGGCGTAAGTGCGGCACATAAAATTGTCTATAATACAAATGGTAAACTACCTAGCGTGCAAGATCAACAATACAAAGGTCCTATCACGATTACTGGTGACGCTAATTTGCAAGCAGGTGTTGTTGTCAATCATAAAATTACGGATATAGCATCTGCTTCATTTACTATAAATAAAGCAACGGGGGCAAATCTTAAACAGTTAACCAACGCACCTAAGGCTCCCTATAATAAAAGTGGTAACAATGGTTTTATCAATGGTATTGTTGCAAATGATAGTAGGTTTAGTGATGGTGAATGGCTAGCTTGGGAAGGAAAAGATATAGAGGCAACACTTTCTTTTGATATGCCTACTGCTATTACAAAAATTAGTACTCGTTTTTATAATAGCAGGGGAAGCTGGATTCATTTGCCAACAAGTTTCGAAGTGTTAGGATCGACTGATGGCAAAACATATACCCGTTTAGGCCTGCTACAAAATTTGGATAATAGTAAAGAAGGTGCGGTAACTGTTTTATTTGAAATGATGCCTACTACCGTGCAATATTTGAAGCTAGTAGCTCGTCCTGTAACGATTATTCCTGCTGGGTTTGCAGGTGCAGGAAATCCTTCTTGGTTATTTATGGATGAACTCATTATAAAATAATAAATAATGGCAAAAGTGATTGACACCCACATGCACAGTTGGGACTTACAAAAAGTAAGGTATAGTTGGCTCGATGGTGATACTTCTATACTGGCGCAAAATTATTATCCTTCAAATATTGAAGGGCAGTTACAGTTAGCCGGTGTAAGTAAAGCTATTATGGTACAAGCTGCAAATAATTTGGAAGACACTGCATTTATGTTTGAATGTGCGGAGCAGTACCCTTGGATTATTGGTGTTGTAGGCTGGGTAGATTTACTAAATCCGGCGCTTACAAAAAATCAATTAAAAGTGCATTTGCAAAATAAATATTTTAAAGGCATTAGGCACCTCATACATGACGAGCCAGATCATAACTGGTTACTACAACCTGCTGTCATAGAAAGTTTAGGCATTTTGGCGGATCATGGTGTTCCTTTTGATGTGGTAGGTATAAAAATTGAACATATCAAAGCAGCAATTGAAGTTGCCCAAAAAGTTCCACACTTAAAAATGGTTTTTGATCATTTAAACCATCCACCCATTGCCACGAGCGAACAGTTTGGCGCTTGGGGAGAAGCTATTGCCGAGGCTGCAGCTATGCCAAATTTTTATGCAAAAATTTCGGGGCTAGGCACTTGCTGTGCTCATTTTAATGATTGGTCTGCAACTACTATTGAGCCTTATGTGGCCTATGTTCTAGAACATTTTAGCGTAAACAAATTAATGATAGGAGGAGACTGGCCCGTATCTTTACTAGCAGGCGATTATGTTACAACGCATCATCGCTACCAAACTGTTGTAGAAAAATTAGTAGCAGAAGAATATCAACAAAAAATATACACGGGAAATGCCGCCGCTTTTTATAAGCTGGATTAATGATTTACAATTTCAACTTCAATTCGTCTGTTCCGAAAACGGTTATTGTCTGAATCGTTTGCCGTTAATGGATCCGATTCGCCTTTGCCAATGGTTGCAATACGCCCTGCGGCAATGCCTAATTTTACAAGTGCGGCTTTAACGGCTTCTGCTCTTTTGTTAGATAAAATAATATTGTAATTGTCGTCGCCTAAATTGTCGGTGTGCCCGCTAATAATAATACTTAAGGTGTTATTTTTAATTAGGTAGGCCGCCATTTGCTCTATTTCTGGCGTATACCTTGGCATGATGTCATATTTATCTAGTTCAAAATTGACATTGAGTGAAATAGTTTCTCTAATACCTTTAAATGTTTTTTCACCAGTTGCTCTTTGTTCACTTACAGTGCCAGTAACAATACTTAACTTTTCATAGTCAAACATGCAAGGCATCATGCTTACTTCGTAATAACGATGTAATGAAAAAAGTTGGTTGTTAAATACTTCTTCAAATTCGGATCTGTCATAGCACTGAAAATACATGCCATTGGTTTCGTTGGCGATAGACCTTAAATATACCGAGTCTGCGCTACCACTATAGCCAACGGTAAAAACCGGTATATGATTTAAAAGTGCTTTTTCGACAATAGATGTACTGTTTTTGTTTTTAGAGGCGTTGTCATAACCATCTGTAAATAAAAGTAATACCGGCTTGTATTTGTTGTATTTGGCCATGGTATCTAGGGCTCGGTCCATAGCGTCATTAATTGCGGTGCCACCTCCAAATCCATCCATGCCTCTTTTACGGTAGAGCATTTTTTGTATGGTAGCACTATCGTAAGCCGTGCCTTCATATGAAATGCCAGAATCAAATTTCCATAAGCTAATTAGATTGTGCTTGCTCATTTTTTTCAAACTTTCAGATAGAGCGTCCTGTAATTCGGTACAGCGCTCGTCACCCATGGAACCACTATGGTCTAGAATAATACCAATATGATAAATGCTTGTATCACGAACTTCTGTTAATGTATATTTGGTAACATAACAGGTATCATTGTATTTATTGATGAATTTGAAAGCGTTGGTGGTATCGGCTGTATTTATTTTATGGTAGCTGCCTTTTAAATTGGTAGGGTAGCTCATTCTGAATTTTATTTCTTTTTTACTTTTTGAAAAAGCATAGGTATTGATCGTAAGTTTTTCTGGAACATAGGTTTCGCCAATTCTCTTTTTTATAAGTGGTTTTTGAGTTATAAAAGTTGGCTCGTAGATAAAAGTATAATTAGCCGGCACACGATCTATGCCATCAAAGGGTTCAAAGCCAGGCCTCGGATTAAATGTTTTTTTATAAGTTGGCTTGGTTACAGCGGGTGTGATTTTTTTAGGCGGCGCCACTTCTGCAAATAGCTCTCTAGATTCTCTACATGCGGTTACAAAAAAGAGGCCTAGTAGGGTAATGCAGGTTTGTATGCGTATGCTAGAAAAATGAATACCCATCGCTAGTATTTAATTGGTAATAGTGGTTTAATTATTCTGGGCAGTCAATAATGGTCTTAATTTTTTTAAGACTAAGCGGATGCACACTTAGCATAATATAGCCGCCCCCCGAAGCATTGCTCATGTTACTAGAATTGGTAAGCCACCTTAGCCGGTGCACACCCACTGTAAGCGGGCCTAATTTAATAGCACCACCAAGCATAAGTTGACCTTGTGTATTGTATTGAATTGGCATGTAAACACCCACATGCAATGTTTCGTAACGTGGTGTAACAGTCAGTAAATTTAAGTCACGAACGCGGCGTTTGGTCAGTCCTGCGCTAGCATGCATATTTACAGTAAGGTCTGCGTTGATATAAAAATCATTACCAAGTGGCTTGTCAATATTTAGATTAAAGCGTGTAGGTTTTGTAATGGTAAAAGTTTCGGGCATTTGAGTGGTTGTAGCAAATATAGTAGCGAGAGAATCTCTTAGCTGGGCACTATTTTCTATACCTGTGGTTTTACGGGAAATAAGCGGATCGTTCATATTTGGGCGAACACCATTAAATAGGCTACTGGTACCACTATTTTTATAAGACACACCGCCAATGTCCATGATAGAGACCCCAATTTTTAATGCATAGTTTAACGCATGGTTGGTTTGAAAGCTATGCGCTTCTGTGTTGTAGAGTAAATACTCTGCGCCCATACTTAATCCGATGCTTGATTTGCCATTTTTTATAAAATCCGAAGCGGTGTTTGCTGTTCCTGCGGCGGTTTCATCATAATTAGAACTATATCCAAACGAAGCACCACCAGCAGTGAGGGTATATAAAGTGTCTATACCGTTGGTGCTTTCTAAAAAACTTAATTTGTTAACGGTGGCGTATGCAGCAGAAATACTTTTATTGATTTGTACAGTAAGTCCTGCTGTTAAAGTGCTTTTTTGATTTCTAAATATCTCTTGCGAATAATTTAAATTGGTTTCCAACCAACCACTATGTGTAGCAAAAGCTTGTAAATAGGGTGTTTGCCTATTGAGCTTAAAAAATTCATGCATGCTTTCTATACCATTTACTGCAACAAGTGGTTCTGTTTTGATGTGGTTAAACGTTCTTGCTCTAATGCCAACACTAAAAGCTTGTTTGTTATTGGGTTTGTATAAAAGATTCAATAAATTAAGGTCCACATTGCCATGAAAATATTTTGGAACCATGCTTTGATGGAAGCCGATTGAATCATTTTGAATGTAAAATACATTGCTATTTAGATTGGCTTGCGCACTTAAAATAGTAGCCTCCCATTTAAAGGATTGATTTACACTAGAAGCAGGGTTATTAAAAATACTCGTACTGCCGGCAAATGCAGACCCATAAGTGGGTTTGTAGCTTTGGGCGTATGCGCGCATAAAAAAAAGGCTTGTAGCCAGGCCGGCTACGATTAAATAAAGGCTCTTATTTTTTAGGCGCTTGTTTACTTGCATGAGTTTATTTTATAAGACCCGGATACACTTTTAATGCTGCTTCTAAACAGTCCATCGCTTTATTGATGTCTTCTAGATTTAAAACATAAGCAAGTCGCACTTCTTGTTTACCTAGTCCTGGTGTACCATAAAAACCGGTTGCAGGCGCTAACATGACTGTTTGATTTTCAAAAGCAAAATCTTCTAGTAACCACTGACAAAATGCATCTGCGTCATCTATTGGTAATTTAGCCATCGCATAAAAAGCGCCGCCCGGATTGGGACAAAAAACGCCTTCCATCGCATTTAATCTGGTAACAATGAGGTCTCTTCTAGATTTATACTCGGCCTTGGTGTCGTCAAAATAATTAGCTGGTAAATCAATGGCTGCTTCCCCAGCAATTTGCGCAAAGCTTGGTGGGCTTAAACGGGCTTGTGCAAATTTCATGGTAGCATCTAGTAGTGCTTGGTTTTTGGTAATAAACGCACCAATCCGTCCACCACAGGCACTATATCTTTTACTAATGGTATCCATGATCACTATATGATCATCTACACCCGTTAAATGGAGCGCACTTATTTGCGTGCCTTCATAACAAAACTCTCTATATGCTTCATCAGAAAACAAATAGAGGTTGTGTTTTAAAATAATATTTTTTAGTTGCTCCATTTCGGCAGCACTGTATAAATAGCCAGTTGGATTGTTAGGGTTACAAATCACAATCGCTTTGGTGCGCGGTGTAATTTTTGCTTCAATGGCTTCGATTGGAGGAAGCGCAAAACCATTTTCGATATAGGAAGTGATGGGTACTACCGTAACACCAGCTTCTACTGCAAACCCGTTATAATTGGCATAAAAAGGCTCTGGAATAATCACTTCATCGCCAGCGTCTAAACATGCCATAAATCCAAACAAAATGGCTTCACTACCACCTGTGGTAATAATGATTTGTTTTTCATTGACATCTATGCCAACACTTTTATAATAACCCACTAATTTTTTACGGTAACTTTCGTTGCCTGCACTATGGCTATATTCTAGCACTTTAAAATCACTGTGCCTAACAGCATCCAAAACCATTTTAGGGGTTTCGATATCTGGTTGACCAATATTTAAGTGGTATACTTTAGTTCCTCTTTTTTTTGCAGCTTCTGCAAAGGGAACTAGTTTTCTGATAGGAGAGGCAGGCATGTCTATGCCACGTTTGCTGATTTGTAACATGTTGCAAATATAAGTTTACAATTTGAGGCAGGGGCAAAAAAAACCGGCCTCCGAAGGAGGCCGGTAAGATCATTATCAGAATCTTAACAATTATTTTTTAGAGGCCACTACTTCACCGCTGATGGTTAAAATGATAGGTTCAGCAACGCCAACTAATTTAACGGTAACACGTTTGGTAAAATTACCCATGCTAGCAGCATTGTAAGTTACTTTAACAGTGCTTGATTTACCCTTTAAAATAGGTTCTTTGGTTACTTCTGGTGTGGTGCAACCGCATTCTGCTGTGCAATATTCAACAACCGCTGGCTTTGTCCCTGTATTGGTAAAGTTAAAAACGTGGGTTACAGGGGTGCCTTGTGCAATTTTACCAAAGTTAAAAGACCCTTCAGAAAATTTAATGTCTTGTTGCGCAAAAACGCTAATTGAGGCGGTAATAGCTAATAAAGTAAGTGCTAAAATCTTTTTCATATAAGTGCTTTGTTTAAAGTACCCTGTAAAAGTATCATTTATAGTTCAATTTAGTGCCAAAATAGCCTTAAAAAATGGCTAAATCGTTTAAAAAACGGGGTTGTTAAGGGTAGCTTGGACTTATCCCCAAAATCAATAACACCCCTTTTCTAATGCTTCCTGACTCTTATTTTTGTGCCATGGAATTAATTGCTTCACCAGCGCCCCAAACCGAGATGTTATCCTTTGAAGGGTTTCGTAATACGGTGATTCAGGATTATAAAATCTCACTCATTAGTAGGGAAGTAAGTTTGCTTGGTAGAAGAGAGGTATTAACCGGCAAAGCTAAGTTTGGTATTTTTGGTGATGGTAAAGAAGTAGCGCAGGTTGCGCTAGCAAAATATTTTAAGAACGGAGATTTCAGATCTGGATATTATAGAGATCAAACTTTCATGTTTGCTGCGGGTATGGCAAGTGTAGAACAATATTTTTCTCAATTGTTTGCAGACCCTGATGGCAACAATGATATTTTTTGTGCGGGTAGGCAAATGAGTTCTCATTTTGTTACACCCACAGTAGACGCTAATGGGAATTGGTTAAATCTAGTCCATCAAAAAAATACATCCGCGGATATGGCGCCAACAGCAGGCCAAATGCCACGTGCATTGGGACTAGCTTTTGCATCAAAATGTTTTAGAGAAGCGCAACAAAAAAATGAGTCCGAGCACGCTACACTTAGCCATCACGGTAATGAAATTTGCTTTTGTACCATTGGTGATGCAAGTACGTCGGAAGGTCATTTTTGGGAATCCATCAATGCAGCATCTGTTTTACAAGTGCCCCTCGCCGTTTTTGTTTGGGACGATGGTTACGGTATTTCAGTTCCTAAAAATTTACAAACGACAAAAAATTCAATTTCTGATGCGCTTGCTGGTATGCAAAAATTAGCTGACACCAATGGTATCGAAATTTACAAAGTCAAAGCATGGGATTACGCCGGTATGTGTGAAGTGTTTGAAGAAGGGTTACAAAAAATCAGAGACACACATACGCCGGCACTTTTTCATATCGAAGAGGTAACCCAACCGCAGGGCCATTCTACAAGTGGTAGCCACGAGCGTTACAAATCTGCGGAGCGTTTAGAGTGGGAAAAAAATTGGGATTGTATTAAAAAAATGCGTGAGTGGATGTTGGCCTCCGGTCTTGCAACTGTTAGCGAATTAAATAGTGTAGAACTTGAAGCAAAAGAATTTGTGAAAGAAGCAAAAGCTAGTGCTTGGGATAAATTTATTGGACCTATTAAAAAACAAGCTGAACAAGCAGTTCAAATTATGAATGGCTTGCAAGTTATAAATACTGAGGTATATCAAATTATTGCAGCGTTAGCAAGTAATAAAGAGCCCCTTCGAAGAGATGTTTTAAAAGCACTTGCAAAAGTAAGTGAGGCTGCTAGTGGAGTGAAAGGCGTTGAAAAAGTAATACAATATGCTGTGGAATTAAAAGCCGAAGCTGCTGGCCTATTTAATACTTATTTATACAACGAAGGTCCCAAATCGGCACTCCGTGTTCCTGCTGTTCAGGCTACCTATGCTGCTGACGCACCAACTGTGAATGCCTACGAAGTACTAAATAAATATTTTGATGCACTCTTTGCTAGCAATCCTAAAGTGTACGCTTTTGGGGAAGATGTTGGTTATATTGGAGATGTAAACCAAGGATTTGCCGGACTTCAAGAAAAGCATGGCGCTGATCGTATTTCTGATACTGGCATCAGAGAGCTTACTATTGTAGGACAAGCTGTGGGTATGGCTATTAGAGGACTAAGGCCTATTGCAGAAATTCAATACCTAGATTATTTGCTCTATGGTTTACAAACTTTAAGTGATGATGTTGCTACCACGCATTATAGAACCAATGGTCAACAAAGTTGCCCTGTTATTATCAGAACAAGAGGGCACCGTCTTGAAGGAATTTGGCATAGTGGATCTCCGATGGGCATGATTGTAAATGCACTTCGAGGCATGTATGTTTGTGTGCCCCGCAATATGGTGCAAGCGGCAGGTATGTACAATACACTTTTACAATCTAACGATCCAGCCATTGTTATTGAATGTTTAAATGGATACCGTTTAAAGGAAAAATTGCCTAATAATTTATTGGCGTTTAAAGTGCCATTAGGCGTGCCTGAAATTATCAATGAGGGAACAGATATTACCGTCGTTTCTTATGGTTCTATGCTCCGTATTATTGAAGAGGCGGTTGTCCGTTTAGCAGAGGAAGGTATTTCGGTAGAACTTATTGATGTGCAAACACTGCTTCCATTTGATATTAACCATAGCATTGTAAAATCATTACAAAAAACAAATCGGATTTTATTTATTGATGAAGATGTGCCGGGTGGTGCTACTGCCTATATGTTTAACCACGTTATGGAAGAACAAGGTGGGTATAAGTGGTTAGACGCAAGTCCTAAAACCCTTGCTGCAAAAGCACATAGACCAGCATACGGTAGTGACGGGGATTACTTTAGTAAGCCCAACACAGAGGATGTCATCGAAGCGGTTAGGGCTGTTATAGCAGAATAGGAAAAGAAAAAAAATAAAGGCGTTATCCCATATTATGGAATACTTTGTTTACGTCTTCATCTTCCTCTAAGCGGTCAATTAATTTACTAATTTCTTCTGCTTGCTCATCGGTAACAGGAACTGTTGTACCTGGGATCCATTCAAACTCGGCGCTGATTACATTTAATTTTTTCGCCTCCAATTCTTTTTGAAGGCTACCAAAATCTGTAAAGGCGCATCTTAATACAATAATAGGATTGTCGTTGTCGTCGTTGCTTTCTCCAAGTTCATCGAGGCCGTGATCTATAAGTTCTAATTCTAAATCATCCATCACAATGCCTTCGGGGTTTAATTTAAAAACCCCCATTTTTTTAAATTGAAAACTTACGCTTCCGCTGTTACCCATGGTTCCACCACCTTTATTAAAATGACTTTTAACATTGGCAACGGTTCTTACGTGGTTATCAGTTGCAGTTTCAACTAATATCGCAACACCATGTGGTGCATATCCTTCGTATAAAATTTCTTCGTAGTTAGAAGTGTCTTTACCCATGGCACGCTTAATGGCCGCTTCAACTCGGTCTTTAGGCATACCCACACTACGGGCATTTTGATAGCATCTTCTTAGGGCAGGGTTGTCGTCTGGATTAGGTCCGCCAGCTTTAACCGCGATTACAATTTCTTTACCAATACGGGTAAACTGTTTTGCCATGCGATCGTATCGCTTGAACATGGTTGCTTTTCTAACTTCAAATATCCTTCCCATAGTGTTGTATTAATATTTGCAAAAATACGGCAAAAAAAATAGTCCCGAAGGCCGGGACTATTTTTTTTAATATAAGTAAAGGGTTAGTTTAACTTACTGTGTTTGCGGCTGTATACAAAGTATACCACTAAACCTAAAACCATCCATCCAAATGCCACTTTCAATGTTTGTGCATCGAGTGCAAAAATCATAGCAAGGCATATGATAGCTCCTAAAATTGGAACTAATGGAACAAGTGGAGTTTTAAATGGTCTTTCCATTTCAGGGGATTTTATACGTAGAATCCAAATACCTGCACTTACAAGTACGAAGGCAAATAAGGTACCAAATGAAGTTAAATCACCAGCAACGCTTCCTGGAACAAAAGCAGCAAAAGCGCCTACAAATACAAATAAAATCCAGTTAGATTTATATGGCGTACGGTATTTAGGGTGTAAATCAGAGAATACCTTTGGAAGTAAACCATCATTTGCCATTGAAAAGAATACGCGTGACTGACCCATTAACATCACAAGAATTACCGAGCTAAAGCCCGCTAAAATTGCAACAGTAACGGCAGTAGCCAACCAGCCATAACCTGTCATGTAATTTGAAATTGCATAAGCAACGGAAGCTTCACGACCTTTTAAAGGATCAACAAAGTCCTTCCAATTTGCAACACCTGTTAATACGTGCCCAAATAAAATGTATAAAATAGTACATACTACAAGTGATCCTAAAATACCAATAGGCATATCTCTTTTAGGATTCTTTGCTTCTTGTGCCGCTGTGGATACTGCGTCAAAACCAATGAAGGCAAAGAATACAATGGCAGCACCACCTAATACACCACCCCATCCATGCTTAAAGGCGCCAGAATAATCGGCAACTACTTTACCTGATGCATCCAGTAGAGGAGGCTGATCAGCAGGGATGAAATATGGCGTATGGTTTTCTGGTCTAATAAACTGCCAACCTAAAACGATAAATATGATAACAATCGCTACCTTAATAAATACAATAATAGCATTTACAATGGCAGACTCTTGTGTTCCTTTAATCAGTAATAAAGTAAGGAGTAATAATATAATTAACGCAGGGGCATTCATGATACCTTGGTGTAAAACACCGGCTGTATCCGTTATACTTTCAAAAGGGGAGTGGCTCCATTCATAGGGTATGCCCCCTCCTAAAAGCTTGTTTAAATATTCACTCCACGCAATAGAAACAGTAGCTGCGCCTAGTGCATATTCCATAATTAATGCCCAACCAATAATCCATGCAACTGTTTCTCCCATGGTTACATAAGAGTATGCATAAGCACTACCTGAAATAGGAATCATAGCAGCAAATTCTGCATAACATAAGCCTGCAAAAGCACAACCAATGGCTGCAATAATAAATGATAATGTAACGGCTGGTCCGGCAGCTTGTCCGGCAGCAGCAGCTGTTCTCACAAATAAACCTGCTCCAATAATAGCACCAACGCCAAGTGCAACAAGGTTACCTGCACCAAGGGTGCGTTTAAGGCCCTTACCGCCATCTTCTGCTTGTGCTAACATGGCAGATAAATCCTTTTTTCTGAATAAACTCATAATTTTGGGGTTTGATTTCTAATCAATTGATGTCGGAAAATAGTACTTTTTTCTCAAAATAGCCCTTGTTTTTTACAAAAATCACGATCCAGTCGCCTGCCTTTTTTTAGGAGTTAAGTCTTATATTGCAATACTTATATACCTTATGAAAAAATCTAATAAATTAACCCTCTACATTGTTATTGCCATGATAGCCGGGGTCATTCTTGGTTATTTTGTTCATCAAAATAGTGAGCCTGCTTTTATACAATCTTTCTCCAAAAATTTAAAGCTACTAACCACCATATTTTTAAGGCTGGTTCAAATGATTATTGCGCCGCTTGTTTTTTCAACCCTTGTTGTTGGTATTGCCAAACTCGGGGATTTAAAGACGGTGGGTCGTGTAGGCGGAAAGGCACTACTCTGGTTTTTGACAGCGTCATTAGTTAGTTTATTGATTGGACTTTTACTTGTAAATGTATTTCAACCAGGTGCTGGTATTAATTTAAGCAATGCCGATATGAGTGGTGCGCAAGACCTCGTGGGCAAAACACAAGAGTTTAGTATACAAAAATTTATAGAACACGTATTTCCTAAAAGCGTTATTGACGCTATGGCTAATAACGAAATTTTACAACTTGTAATTTTTAGTATCTTTTTTGGTGTGGCCACCGCTTCTATGGGCGAAAAAGCGAACGTTATTGTTAAAGCATTGGATGCTGTTGCACACGTGATTTTAAAAATGGTAGGCTACGTTATGAATTTTGCACCACTTGGTGTATTTGGTGCTATTGCCGCAGTAATTGCCACCAAAGGGCTTGATGTTTTTGTTTTTTATGGCAAATACCTACTCTATTTTATTATGGGTATCGCTACTTTATGGACAGTACTTTTATTGGTTGGATTTTTAATTTTAGGCAAGCGTTTGCCAGGCCTATTAAAAGCCATTTTTCCGCCACTGATTATTGCATTTAGCACCACAAGTAGCGAAGCAGTATTTCCTAAATTAACTGAAGAGCTAGAAAAGTTTGGTTGCAAAGACAAAATTGTTTCTTTCATATTACCACTGGGTTATTCTTTTAATTTAGATGGAAGTATGATGTATATGACATTTGCTAGCCTTGCTATTGCACAGGCATATGGCATACATATTGATATTGGTACGCAGCTTACGATGCTTATTGTACTTATGCTTACGAGTAAAGGTATTGCTGGGGTTCCGCGAGCATCACTTGTGGTGGTAACAGCTACTTGTGCGATGTTTAATATTCCCCCCGAAGGAATCGCCCTTATTTTACCTATCGATCATTTTTGTGACATGTTTAGAACCGCAACCAATGTACTAGGTAATGCACTTGCAACAAGTGCAGTTAGTAAGTGGGAGGGGTCATTAGAAAACCCAACAGAAATTGTGGCGTAACTAAGATTAAAATATTATCATGTTCTTATTAGATGCTTTTCATTGGAGTCAATTATTACAACCTCAGTTTTATATTGAACATGGTGGATTGTGGCTCATTCTATTTGTAGTATTTGCAGAAACCGGACTCTTTGCTGGATTTTTTTTACCGGGCGATAGTTTACTTTTTGTAGCAGGTATTTATAGTACCAACTTGGCCGCAGAACTTTGGTCGACAGGCAATGAGTTTACAGATTTATTTTTACTCATGGGCCTTATTGCAGCTGCTGGTATTGCAGGTAACGCCACTGGTTATTGGTTTGGTAAAAAAGTAGGGCCTGCTATGTTTAACTGGAAAGAAAATTTATTATTTAAAAGAAAATATTTAGTGCAAGCCCAAGAATTTTACAATAAACATGGGGGTGGCGCCATTATTGTAGCTAGGTTTATTCCAATTGTAAGAACTTTTGCGCCTATTGTAGCAGGCATTGTTGGGATGAATCAAAAAAAGTTTGTGAGCTTTAATATTATTGGATCTATTGCATGGGTTTTTAGCATGTTGTTTGCCGGACACTTTTTACAGAAATGGATTTTGAGTGAGTTTGGGTTTGATTTAAAAAATCATTTAGAGATCATTGTACTAGGTATTGTATTTTTTACAACAGCACCTGTTATTATCAAACTCTTTTTTGGAAAATCAAATAAAGCTTAGTTATGGACGTAACAGAAAAAAAAATATCCATTTTTTCGCTTCCAGTAATTGTGGCGGCCCTAGGTTATTTTGTTGACATTTACGATTTACTACTTTTTACAATTGTAAAAAAAACCAGCATGCTCGGTGTTGGTTCCACAGAAGCCACTCTATTAGTAGATAGCACCCGTGTGATCAATTGGCAAATGACAGGTCTTTTATTGGGTGGAATTATTTGGGGTGTACTTGCCGACAAAAAAGGGAGATTAAGTGTACTTTTTGGTTCTATCATTTTATATTCTACTGCCAATTTTGCAACAGGGTTTGTAACTACTGTTGATCAATACGCATGGGCCCGTTTTATTGGAGGTCTTGGCCTTGCCGGTGAGCTTGGTGCTGGTATTACGCTTGTAAGTGAGCTCCTTCCAAAAAACAAAAGAGGTGTTGGTACTTCTCTTGTTGCAGGTATCGGACTCTTTGGTGCCGTGGCTGCCTATTTTACGTATCAATACACTCAGGATTGGCGCCTATGTTATAAAATAGGCGGTGTGCTGGGCATTTGTTTATTACTTCTTCGCGTTAAAGTAGCAGAGTCGGGCATGTTCGCAACAGCAAAAGCTTCCGAAGTAGTAAAAGGAAATTTTTTCATGCTCATTAATAATGGCAAGCGCTTTAAAAAATATTTTGTTGCCATTTTAATTGGCTTGCCTACTTGGTATGTGATTGGGATATTACTGAACCAAAGTGACCGTTTTGGAAAAGCCATGTTTAATAGTACCACCATAGATTCTGGACGAGCCATCATGTTTGGTTATGTGGGTATTGCTGTTGGTGATATTTTAATTGGACTGGTGAGTCAGTATTTTAAGAGTCGTAAAAAAGCGCTCCTATTATTTTATGGCTTTACCCTTGTTGGTTTGATCTTTTATTTTAGTGGTTATAACAATGCTGATACCACCATGTATGCTATTGCTTTATGGCTTGGTTTTAGTACCGGGTTTTGGGCCATATTTGTAACGATGGGTGCGGAGCAGTTTGGTACTAACTTGCGTGCAACGGCTGCTACTACTATTCCTAATATGGTTAGGGGTGCACTGCCTTTAATTAATATGCTCTTTTTAGATTTGTTTCAAAAATCTTGGCAGTGGTCCATTGTATATAGTGGTATTATAACGGGTATCATTGTTATGTGCGTAGCTTTTACTGCCTATGCTTTTACAGAAGAAACATTCCATAAAGATTTAGATTATATGGAACTGGACTAATCAATATATCCCCCAATGAAATTTTTAGTAATCCGCTTTTCTTCTATTGGTGATATCGTTTTAACAACGGCTGCTATTCGTTGTTTAAAAGAGCAGGTGCCAGATGCGGAAATTCATTTTTTAACCAAAGAAAGTTTTAAAGCGGTTACGTTTCATAATCCATACATACATACCTTTCATTATTTTAAGGATGATTTAAATGAAACCATTGCAGCTTTAAAAGCGCAACAATTTGATTACATTATTGACCTTCATAAAAATTTTAGAACCTGGCGCATTAAAACAGCGCTAAAAGTGCCAGCATTAACCTATAAAAAATTAAGCCTACATAAGTTTTTTTTAACAAGGCTTGGTATCAAAAATAAAATTCCTTCACGTCATATTGTAGACCGTTGCATCGATACGCTTGCGCCACTTGGGGTTCAAAATGATGGCAAAGGACTTGATTATTTTATTGCCACAGAAGATCATATTAAAGCAGAGGATTTGCCTACGGCACATAGCGCCGGTTATGTAGCCATTGTTATTGGGGCATCCTATGCCACTAAAAAACTACCACTGCTAAAACTACAGCAGCTTTGTAAAAAAATTAATTTTCCTATTGTGTTAGTGGGTGGTAAAGAGGATACCAGAGAAGGAGATGCAGTGGCCGCCATTGATCCTATAAAAATTTACAATGCCTGTGGAAAATTTAGGTTAAATGAATCGGCAAGTATTGTTCAAAAATCGAGGCTTGTCATTTCTCATGACACTGGGCTGCAATACATCGCTTGTGCCTTTAACAAGCCCGTATTAGCTATTTGGGGCGCAACGTCTCCCATGTTACAAGTAGAGCCTTATTATGGGGAAGCCGCAATTGCTGCAATGGGCTTAAGTAAACCGCCGTATCAAAATTTTATCGTACCGCATTTGTCTTGTCAACCCTGTTCCAATTACGGCACAAAAAAATGCCCCAAAGGGCATTTTAATTGTATGATGCTACAAGACACTACTGCGATTGCAGCAGCCGTAGAAAAATATTTATAATCACTTTTACTTCTATTAAACTTTCGTAAGTTAATCTAGTCATAGTGCAAATTTGCTCTATATGACTAGTAGGTTTAGTAAACTATTGATTTTCAATTTATGTTCAATTGTATTGGTGTTTTTCTCTAATAGATTATTTGCGCATGATGGAGGGCACTATACTGATAAAGACGTATTTAATGTTTGGACCCTCAAAAACGGACAAACAATTAAGGGTAATTTTTTAAGTGCAAAACCAGATTCTTTCCTTTTAGAACAGGCTTTTGGAAAAACGTTTTGGGTTGCATTAAAAGACCTGAAAAGTGCGGATTTACAATTGGCTCTATACAAAATAAAAAAAATGAAGGATCAATTCAACGGCCCTTCTATTTTAACTAGTCAGGTGGATTTGTATAACAAAACATTTTCCCACTTTCCTTCACTCGTTCAAACAAAATTTGATAATGAGTGGTATTACGTTGCATCTAACGGACTACCAGATCATTCTATGATGATAGGGATTAAGCGATGGCAGCAACAAGTGCCAATACCTCAAAGATATTTTGAATCAAATGCATGGATGCTTCCTCTATATCCATCACTTTCCGAAAAACCTTTACCAACCGCTAGTAATTTTATGAGGGGTGCTATTGCAATTGCAGCAAATGGAGTGCCTATTTTTAATGCGCTTAACAACAGAGGAGAAGATGCTTTTGTAATTGGAGAATTGGATCATTGGGGTGGACATTGCGGTCGTGCAGATGATTATCATTATCATACAGCGCCACTTCATTTAGCAGCAAAAACGGGGCTAGATCCTATTGCAATTGCGCTAGATGGCTTTGCAGTTTATGCCTCGTTAGAGCCAGATGGTACATCCATGCAGCCACTAGATAATTGTCATGGGCACTTATTAAGTAGCCAGCCATATCATTACCACGGAACTACTAATTATCCCTACATGATCACTGCTTTAAGGGGCAAGGTTGCAATTGATGATGAAAAAGTTGCTCCCGAAAATCAGATTTTTCCTCAGCCAAGAGCAAATCCAATTAGACCCGCCGAAAAACAATTGCCAGGGGCAACTATTGTAGATTTTGTAACCAATGATTTGTATGAATCTACCCTGATTTATAAAATTGCAGGTCAAGAAAGTTCAATAAAATATAAACCTAGTGGAAGCGGATATGAATTTATTTTTTCAAATAAAGAAGGGGTAGATAAAAAAGAGTTTTATGAAAAAACAGATCTAGAGCGAAAAAAAAATAAAAAAGAAGTTAAAGATCTAATACCAAAAGAAGTAAAACCTGCATTTGATGGATTACTTTTAACGAGTCCGGCATTTTCAAATAAGGGCAATTTACCCAAGTTGTATACTTGTGATAGTGAAGCGTTGGTGCCTCCATTGGTATGGAAAAACGAGCCTTCTTCAACTACTAGTTTTGCGATTACCATGCACCATATTGCTAAGGATGGGAAAAAGCAAGTTTACATGGTTTTGTATGATATACCTTCATCGCAACATGATTTTTCAAATAGTAAAAAAAATATAGGAATTTGGGGTAGCAATACACATAGTAAAGAATTAGGGTATGCACCTCCTTGTTCTAAAGGACCAGGCCCTAAAGAATATATCATCACGGTTTATGCACTCTCAAAAAGGCAAGGCAACGCTTTGATTACCGGCTTATCGATGGATGATTTTTTAGAGCAAACAAAAGATCAAATTATCTCAACCTCATCAATTTCTGTCACTTATTCAAGATAATATTATGAAATTAAATTGGACACGAAAAGCATTTATAAAAAAACTAGGATTGGCGGCAATTTCTTTGGCATTTATGAGATCCAAGCTTTGGGCTAGTTATAAAGCCAATGCCTCTTTAAACATAATTTTAGGTAGGCCAACGAATAAAGAAATCGAGCTAAGTATTTTAAGTGAAGAATCTATTTCGATGAATATTTTATATGGGCTAGATAAAAATAAATTAGACCAAACTTCTGCTTTGGTTAATTTAATAGCTAATGAGCCGTATGTTTTGAAGCTTAATAACCTTAAGCCCAATAAAAAATATTACTATAAAATAGGTGGCTTAAAAGATAAAAATATAACCAGTGAGGTAGCTTCTTTTCAAACGCAAAGATCATTTAATGAGCCATTTGTTTTTACCATAACCGCAGATTCTCATTTAGGTACGCCCAATCATTGTGATCCGGTCTTATACAATCAAACGCTACTAAATGTTGCAAAAGACAATAGTGATTTACACTTTTCATTGGGAGATGATTTTAGAACTTCAAAAGTTAAAAACCCTTCTTATAATAAAATTGAAGAGTTGTATACTAGGCAGCGTTATTATTTGGGTCAATTGTGTAACAAAGTCCCTTATTTTTTTATTTTAGGGAATCATGAGCTAGAAGCAAAAGCCTATGACGAAGACCCGTTATTGCCTCTTGCAACTTGGAGCAAGACGGCAAGAACAAAATATATTATTAATCCTACGCCCAATCAGTTTTATTCAGGAAATACAGAAGTAGAATCTGATCAAATTTCTCGTCAAAATTATTATGCATTTGAATGGGGCAATACTCTTTTTGTAACATTAGATGTGTTTAGATACTCAAATATTTCAGCCTCAGATGAGGAAATGCGTGAGCAGCAAAAAGGAGGCAAAGGGGGTGAAAAAGGTGATGAAAAAGGTGGTGGAAAAAATCAAGAGGGCAAGAAAAATAAACAGGGTGGTCAACAAAATAAAAAGGGTAGTGGACAGCAAGCAAAAAAAGAACAGTGGGCATTTACGCTTGGTGATGAACAGTATAATTGGTTAAAGAAAACTTTATCAGAAAGTAAAGCTACTTTCAAATTTGTATTAGGTCATCATGTGATGGGTTCTTGTAGAGGTGCAGTAGAATGGGCTACATTATTTGAGTGGGGAGGCAAAACCAGAAATGGTGAAGCGCAATTTAAACGCTTTAGACCTAATTGGGAAATGCCTATACATGATTTATTTGTAAAGTATGGAGTTACTGCTTTTGTCCAGGGGCATGATCACTTATTTGCAAGACAAAACTTAGACGGCGTTACTTACATTACCTGTCCTATGAGTGGAGATCCGGGTTACAATACCTATAATTCAGATGCATATCAGAGTGGCGACAAGCTAAGCAATACAGGGCACTTAAAATTTTCTGTTCAGCCAAAAAAAGTTACCATGGATTATATAAAAGCAGTATTGCCCAAAGATGAAATCAGTCAAGGTGTAAATGGCCGAACTGCTTATTCATATGAATTTAAAGCTTTAAAAAATGCGTAGTATTTTAGTTTTATTAATTGTCTGTGCCCATTTTTTGGGTTTTGCACAAAAGCAAAAAGAAACGGGTATTTTCAAAACAGATATACCTGCTCAGGAATACAATATTATTATTGGTCGTCCAACAGATACTTCTGTAGACATAAGTGTTTATTCTTATCAGAATATGGCTGTCCAAATAGCTTATGGCTACGAAGCTGGAAATTTAAAATATTTGACACCTAAAATGAATATTACCAGCCAACAAATGCAGGTTATTAACTTGGAAAATTTAGAGGGAGGAAAGCGTTATTATTATCAATTGTATTATGTAAGGGAAGGTCAAACGCAATCGCAAAAAAGCAAACTGAGTTTTTTTCAAACCCAACGTAAAGTAAACCAAGCTTTTTCTTTTTCGATTCAAGCAGACTCTCATTTAGACGAAAATACCGACCCGGCTACCTATTTGCAAACAGTTAAAAATATGGCTGCCGATTCTGTAGACTTTTTAATTGATTTAGGCGATACCTGGATGACAGATAAATATAGAGAAGATTATAAATTATCTGCAAAGCAGTATGAGGCCCAACGATATTATTTTTCTGAGGTTGCCAATCAAGCCGCATTGTTTAATGTGCTTGGCAACCATGATGGTGAGTCAAAGGCAAAGGGTAAAAAAGGAGATGGATCAAATATGCAAGTATGGAGTAATCAAATGAGGAGCAGCCTATATATTAATCCAATCAAAAATCAATTTTACTCCGGAAATTCTTCAAGTTATTATGCATGGCAATGGGGGAATGCTTTGTTTATTGTGTTGGATCCTTTTACTTATTCTGCAAATGGACGTGATCCTTGGCAGCGTTCATTAGGAAAAGAGCAGTATGACTGGCTTAATCATACTCTTGGTTCGAGTAAAGCAAAATTTAAGTTTGTATTTATGCATAACCTTGTTGGAGGGGTAGACAAAAAAGGTATTGCTAGGGGTGGCGTAGAAGCTGTGCCTTTTTGGGAGTGGGGCGGACTAGATAGTACAGGTGTAAATACTTTTAGTCAAAATAGGGTAGGATGGGAAATGCCTATACATTCGTTGTTTCAAAAATATAAAGTGAATGTTGTTTTTCATGGCCATGATCATTTTTTTGCTAAGCAGGACAAAGATGGAATTGTCTATCAGTTATTACCCCAGCCAGGTGCAATGCATTATAGTATCAATAAATCCGTTAAAGAGTATGGCTATGAGCAAGGTGTTATATTAAATAGCCCAGGATATTTAAAAGTGATAGTGGACAAGGATCTTGTAAAAGTTGAGTATATTCAGACAAGTATTGGAAATAACAGAGATAACAAGAAGATTTTATACAGCTATCAATTGGAGTAATGCCAAAATTTGATGTTAAGTTAATTTGCTATAATATTCTGCTTATTTGTCTAATAAAAAAAGCCCCACATTGCGGGGCTTTTTTTATTAGAATAGATTTTTAACTATAAAGTTTTTAAAACATCGTTCATGCTTCTAACAGCATCGGCGCTTTTGTTAAAAGCTGCTTGCTCGCTTTCAGAAAGTTTCATGTCAATAATCTTTTCCCAGCCATTCTTGCCAATTACAACAGGAACGCCAAGGCAAATATCTGATTGACCATATTCGCCATTTAGGCTTACGCAACAAGTAAATAATTTTTTCTCATCACGCACAATGCTTTCTACAAGTGCAGCGCCAGCAGCACCTGGTGCATACCACGCAGAGGTGCCTAATAATTTTGTTAAGGTAGCGCCGCCCACCATGGTATCAGCGATAATTTTTTCTTGCTGCTCGCTAGATAAAAATTGAGTTACAGGAATACTATTCCAGGTAGCATGCTTGATTAAAGGAATCATGGTTGTATCGCCATGACCACCCACAACAAGTGCGTTTAAATCTGCGGGACTACAATCAAGTGCCGCGCTTAATTGATATTTAAAACGCGCGCTATCAAGTGTACCGCCCATCCCAATGATTCTGTTTTTTGGTAAGCCAGTAGATTGGAGTGCCAAATATGTCATAGTATCCATTGGATTACTAATCACAATAATGATAGCTTTAGGAGAGTGCTTTAAAATATTTTCACAAACACCTTTTACGATACCAGCATTGGTTCCAATTAATTCTTCACGAGTCATACCCGGTTTACGTGGTAAACCAGAAGTGATCACTACAACATCAGAGTTTGCTGTTTTGGTGTAGTCGTTGGTACTACCAGAAATTCTAGTATCAAAACCAAGCAATGCTGCTGTTTGCATCATGTCTTGTGCTTTGCCTTCTGCAAAACCCTCTTTGATGTCTAATAAAACAAGTTCGCTTGCTAATTCTTTGCGCGCAATATTGTCTGCACAGGTTGCACCTACTGCTCCAGCGCCCACTACCGTAATTTTCATATACAATGTATTAAAAGGTGAATTTTATTTTCAGGCGCAAAGGTACGTACGAAATACCATTATAATAGCTTAATGCGTCCCAATTAATTTGAGTAATTCCGGAATTTCTACCCCCATTTCATAAGCTTTAACAAACTGTTTGCGGCTGTCATAAACGGCTACAAATGGAGTGTATTTAACTTGGTAATAAGAAGGGATGCTATACTGTTGATCTTGGCCGCACACAACATTGGGCAGGGCATTCAATCCATATTTCTCCGAAAAGGCTTTAAGTTCCGGCATGCTTCTGCTGCCTGCCCATACAAAATAAACATGTTTAAGACTGTCTATGTTTTTCACCATTTCTGTGGCTTCATGCTGGCAATGTCCGCAATCGGGGCTGAAGTATATGATGAGGGTGTATTTTGAATTTGGAATATTGTTTTGGGTAAAATTTTTCCCATCAGCGAGGAGTAGGCTAAATCCCGGAATATTTTTATTGGTTAAATAAGGGGCATCCGGTCTTATGGGTGTATTATCTTGTGCAGTTGCAGGCTTCATAGTACCCATTAGTAGTACTGCTAAAAAAAGAATGGTCGTTTTTTTCATTGGGGGTTATTTTTTTGCCTGCTCATCTTCTAGCATGCGCATTTGTTTGGCATCTTGTAAAAAAGAAGAGGCAAATATAAATTTATTAAGAAGTTCGTCTTTGGAATAGATGATATCTTGATTGGTTCCTTCCCACTGTTTTTTCCCTTGGTGCAGGTATATGATATGTTCGCCAATTTCCATAACACTGTTCATATCGTGGGTTACCACAATGGTCGTAATATTAAATTCAGCAGTAATTTCTTGGATGAGTTTATCAATCACCATGGATGTTTGTGGATCGAGGCCTGAGTTAGGCTCGTCACAAAAAAGATATTTTGGATTGAGTACAATGGCGCGCGCGATACCTACTCTTTTTTTCATGCCCCCACTAATTTCGGAAGGGTATCTCTTATGTGCATCAACTAGGTTAACACGTGCTAGAACTTCGTCCACTCTTTTTTTCTTTTCGGCGAGGGACCAATTGGTAAACATATTGAGTGGGAATAGTACATTTTCTTCTACCGTCATAGAATCAAATAATGCAGTTCCCTGAAACAGCATACCAATTTGTCTTCTTAATTCTTTGCGCTCATTATTATCCATGAGCAGCATGTCTTTTCCATTAAATAGTATTTGTCCTATTTCTGGCTTAAAGAGTCCAACCATACATTTTGTAAGCACTGTTTTGCCGCTTCCACTGGTTCCAATAATTAAATTGCATTTACCAGCAATCATAGAAGCGCTGACGTCTTCAATGATTGTTCTTTCTCCAAAACTTTTGCTGATATTTTTTAATTCAATCATGGTTTAGTGGCGTTGGGCTTACAAAACTTCAATTTGATTTCTTATAAGGTCTTCAAAGGTATCTCTTTGTCTGATCAGTTTGGCTTCGCCTTTTATAATCATCACCTCGGCAGGCTTATAGCGCGAGTTAAAATTACTGGCCATTTCAAAACCATAGGCGCCCGCATTTTCAAAAACCAATAAATCACCTTCGCTGATGGTTGGAATTTGTCTGTCAGAAGCAAATGTGTCAGTTTCGCAAATATTACCCACTACATCATAGGTTATTAGGGGCCCGTTAGGGTTAGATAGATTTTTAATTTCGTGGTAAGCCTCGTATAACATAGGTCTAATGAGGTGGTTAAAACCACTGTTAACGCCAGCAAAAGTGATGCTTGGTGTTTGCTTGATGACATTCACTTCTGTAATAAAATAACCGGCCTTGCTCACCATATATTTACCCGGCTCAAACCAGAGTTCAAAACTGTACCCATAAGTATTTTGTAGTTTTTCTTGAAACTTTTGAATTTCAGTGGCAAGCTCATTAATATTGGTAGAAGGGTCACCTGCTTTATACGGCACTTTAAACCCACCGCCTAAATCCAAAAATTGCAACTTTGGAAATTTAGGCACCAAATCAAAAAACACATCTGTTACTTTCATAAACACAGACACGTCTTTAATTTCACTTCCCGTATGAATATGTAATCCTGCAATATTTATTTGATAGGTGTCAATAATAGCAAGAAGTTCATCTAGCTGTTCAAGTGGAACGCCAAACTTGCTTTTATCATGACCAGTAGAGATTTTTAAATTACCACCCGCCATAATATTTGGACGCAGTCTAATACCAACTGGGTAGCTACTCCCATATTTTTTTCCAAACTTTTCTAAGTTAGATAAGCTATCAATGTTTACATGGATACCAAGTGACACAGCAGTTTCAATTTCACTAAAATGAATACCATTGCTCGTGTATAAAATATTTTTAGGTGCGTGCCCTGCTTTGATGGCAAGGTGTGCTTCATTGATAGAACTGCAATCAACAGCACAGCCCATCTTGAGCATGAGCTTTAAAATATTGATATTGGTAAGCGCTTTACTCGCATAAAAAAACTTGACTTGTTGCCCTGTAAAAGCAGCGGTTAAAGCACTATACTGCGCCTCAATGTTGGCAGCATCATACACATAAAGTGGTGTGCCAAAACTGTTGGCTGCTGCAATGAGTTGTTCGTTGGAAAGTGAATGTGACATAGGTCCACGAAGATAACACTTCGCGGCATTTGTTAGGCAGGATCCTTATCTGAATTCTCGTCTTCTTCGTTAGAATCTTCGTCGCTCTCTTCAAAATTATCTGACTCGCTAAAATTGCCATCATCTTCTGTGTCAAAAGCCTCGTCTTCTAGCGCAGCCAAATCATCAATGGGGTCTTCGTTAGAAGGGGTTTCAGTTTCAATAAAAGCGCTTTCTTCTTCAGGCCCTGTGGCATTAGCTACGTTTTGATCTGTAAAGTCGTCCGGATTTACAATGGTGCCTTCAATGAGTTGTTCGGCTAGCACCTCTCTAATTTTAGGAAGATCTTCTGGGCTATTGATACCAAAATAATCCATGAATGTTTTAGAGGTAACATATAAAAGTGGTTTACCCGGCATATTTTCACTGCGGCCACTAATTAAAATAAGTTCTTTTTCTAATAATTTTTGAATGCTATAATCGGTGTTAACACCTCTTATAGATTCTATTTCACCTTTGGTGATTGGTTGCTTGTAAGCAATGATTGCAAGGGTTTCTAATGCAGCGTTAGAAAGGCGCTTTAAAAATTTGTCGCCGTTAAGTTGTGCAATGGTTTGGTGGTAATCTTTTTTAGTTAAAAACTGCCAACCACCGCCGCTCTCTCTCACTTCAAATGGATAAAATTCTGAATCATACTTTTCTTTAATTCCATTTACAGCAGCATCCACTTGATCGGTACTAATGCGCTCTTCTAAAAAGCCAAAAGTGTTGTTGATTAACTCAACAATATCAGGTGATGTAAGTGGTTTTTCACTTGCAAAAATGAGAACTTCTATATGTGGTATGATTTCACTAATCTCCATAAACTAATATTAAGAATTATCCTTGAAGTGCAGCTGCGCCACTTACAATTTCTGTAAGTTCTGTGGTGATGGCTGCCTGACGCGCTCTGTTGTAGCTAATTTTAAGCGACTTCAAGAGTTCGTTGGCGTTTTCGCTCGCTTTGTCCATTGCTGTCATGCGCGCGCCATGCTCACTTGCATTACAATCAAGCACTGCTTTGAATAATTGTGTGTTTAATATTTTTGGCATGAGCTCTGCTATCAATGCTTCTTTTGCTGGCTCAAAAATAAAGTCCGATTTTTTTGCAGCACCTGTGCCTTTTACTTTTGGAATCGGTAAAAAAGCTTCTGCTTTATATTCCTGTGAGGCTGCGTTTTTAAATTCAGAATAAATAACTTCTACCGCATCAAAAGTTTTATCTTCAAATGCTTTCATCGCAGCAGCAGCAGCAGCTTGTACATTTTCGAAACTGAGTTGTAAAAAGATATCTTTAAAAGTAGCATCAGTGGTGTAACCTGCTTTGGTTAAACTCTCGTAACCTTTTTTACCAATGTTCCAAATGGTAACATTGCCTTTGTTAAATTGGCTGCTATATTTTTCGGCGATGGTACTTTTTGCAAGCTTGATAAGGTTGGCATTGTAACCACCACATAAACCTCTATCAGAAGTGATAACGATTAATAAAACGTTTTCTACCGTTCTGGTTTCTGCTAGTTTAATAGATAAATCACCTTCAGAAGCGCTAACAATATTGCTCAGCATTTCTTGTAGCTTTTGAGCGTAAGGGCGCATTTGGGTAATGGCGTCTTGGGCACGGCGTAATTTAGCCGCACTCACCATTTTCATTGCCTTGGTAATTTGCTGCGTACTTTGTACACTTTTAATCCTATTTCTAACCTCTTTTAATTGACCTGCCATGGTATTAAATATTACACGTTTTCGGGGGCAAAAGTAGCAGAAAGACGCTGAAATTCCATAAAGAAGTTTTCAAGAAAGAATGAACCTTTGTTTTAGGCCTAAAAACGGTAGGCGAGTCCCATGCCAGAAGGTGTTGGTCCCAGGGTCCAAATACCAAATTTTTGACCCAATCTTTTGCCGTTTTTGCGGTGGGCCCCAAATTGTAAAAGGTCGTAAGCCAGTAAAAAAGCCCCTTGTAACATAATACTGCCGCCATAACCTTGTATTTTGGCGTTCTGGTTTTTGATCCCGCTATTACGCATGAGTAGTCCAATGCCAAAGTAGCCAACGTCTAATGCACTGTTAATGAGGAGTATTTTTTGAATTTTTTGCTGTGCCTTAATCTCCGAGTCCAGGGTATTGGTTTTTAAAAGCTGCTTTTTGATCCCTAAAAAGCCCACAGCGGCAATCCCCACATTAACGGCGTTAAAATACGCGCTCATTTGATGAAAATAATGCTCTGGACCCACTGTGTTGGTAGCTGAAATGCTCCCCTGTACCACATTTACAAGGCCCCAGGCGCCCAGGGCGGTCATATAATTACGGGTTATGTTAATCCGTTCCATGGCAACTGCCTCCGGCAGGGGTAGTTGGATGCTGTCATTTGAAGCGTTTTGAACCGAATCGGATGCGTTATTTTGGCTAAATACGGGCCCGCTAGCCAAAATAATGGC